>CAZRNL010000018.1:0-18291 GCA_964601395.1 uncultured Silicimonas sp.
CACTTCCCTGCCACTCGGACCTTCGGAAATCGGGACGCGGCCACGGATCGCCAAAACAAGCGCCAGAAGGAAGCTGAAGCCCAGAATGGCGAGTGCGCCGAGGTGGGTAGCGAAATCGGCGATACCCAGACGCCAGTCGCGGGCAAACGGCCGCTCGAACAACTCCGCGTTCGCATAAGGGAGCGAACTGATGCCTATGACTTGCTCACCGGGCATGACAAGCGGCAAGGCGGATTCGCTTGGTCGCGACCAGGCTTCGGTCAGGAACGGCGATGGCTCGTCAATCCGCGAGGTCCGCAGGAAAATCTCGTCGCCGAAAGCGTATCCGGGCGTCTGGGCATCGGGTGCGGGGCCGGTACGGAAGCGTTCGTTCTGAAGCCGAGTGCGATCAACGATAATCTGGTCAGCCTGAATGTCGGAAGACTCCACCCCTTCGCCTATCCCGCTCCAGCGATACTCCGGCACCGTCCGGGCGTCCTGATCGAAAAGCTCCCAGAGCTGGAAGACGATGGCGATTGCCAGCAGAACCGCTACCACCGCTCCGCCGATACGGTAGCCCGTGAAATCCCGGCCTCTGACGACAACGGGTCCGTGGTCGTGATGCGTCATGCGTCATCCTCCGGATAATAGGCTGTTTTCCACCCCCACGCGCCTGCGCCATAACCGCGATGAACGACACGCTCGTAGTATATTTCTGCGACTTCCTCAGCGTCACCCGCCAGCAGGGCCCGGGTCGAGCAAACTTCGGCGCAAAGTGGCAGCTTGCCTTCCGCGATGCGATTGCGACCGTATTTGCGGAACTCGGCTTCCGAGCCGTCCTCCTCCGGCCCCCCGGCGCAGTAGGTGCATTTGTCCATCTTTCCGCGTGTGCCAAACAGCGTGGCCTGCGGAAATTGCGGTGCTCCGAACGGACAGGCGTAGAAGCAGTAGCCGCAGCCGATGCAGGTATCCTTGTCGTGCAGCACGACACCGATATCGGTCTGATACAGCGTCGAAACGGGACAGACCGCGACACAGGGCGCGTCCGTGCAGTGCATGCAGGATATGGCTATGGATTTTTCGCCGGGTTCGCCGTCATTCACCGTTACGACCCGGCGTCGAACCATGCCCCAGGGCACTTCGTGTTCATTCTTGCAGGAAGTGGCGCAGGCATTGCACTCGATGCAGCGGTCGGTGTCGCAAAGAAACTTGACGCGTGCCATGGTCAGGCCCTCTCAATCCGGCAAAGAGTTGCTTTTGTCTCCTGCATCTGGGTGACGATATCGTAGCCGTAGGTCTGGACGGTGTTGGACGCTTCGCCGATCACGTAAGGCCGCGCGCCCGGCGGGTACCGATCAGAGATATCCTGACCCATCCACACGCCTGCGAAGTGGAACGGCATGAAGACCGTACCCGGGCCGACACGCGGCGTGACCAAGGCACGAACCCGCACTCGGCCCTCCGGTGTTGCGATCCAGACAAAGCTGTCGTCCTCGACACCTGCTTCCGCCGCATCGGCTGGATTGATCTCGGCAAACATTTGCTGCTGGAATTCCGCCAGCCAGATGTTCGATCGCGTTTCATCGCCTCCGCCCTCGTATTCCACCAGCCGCCCTGATGTCAGCGCCAACGGAAACTCGTCGGCATAGGGCACTTCCTGGATCGACGCGTAGAGCGAAGGAAGTCGCCAAACCATCTGGTCGTCGAAGGTCTTGTATTCCGGCAGCAGATCGCGCCGGGGGGTATAAAGCGGTTCGCGGTGCAGCGGTACCGGATCGGGGAAGTTCCAGACCAGCGCACGGGCTTTTCCGTTTCCATAGGGCGCCAGGCCATGCGCGATGGCGACACGCTGAAGGCCGCCTGACAGATCGGTTTTCCAGTTCACTCGCGCAATCTTCTGTCCCACCGACAGGTCCTCCCCGTCGGTGTCATTCGGATCGTCCGCAAGGTAGGCATCGATCGCCGTCAGCGCGTTATCGGGATAATCGGGGAAACGTTCACGACTGCTTTCACCCTGACTCTGGCTGTCTCGCGAGCCTTGCCAGGATTCCGCTACTCCGTTGCTCTGACTGTCCTCACCATCCTGCGCGCCCTGGTCAGAGGCCTGCTGCCGCGCAGCTTCTTCCTCAAGCGCTTGCATCGCAGCGGAAACCTCGTCGTCCGGCATCGTCAGCATGTCGAAGCGAAAACGGTCGACCGCGATCGCGACTATGATCAGCTTCTCCCGGTCGGTCAGTTCCCGGGCCCATCCCAGCGCCTGAAGCATGCCTGCGGTGATTTCAGGATAGCCGTCCCGGATTTCCGAACCCGAAGGATAACTGTTTTCAGCCAGCATGTTCTGGCCTTCGTGTTCAACACCCCAACGGGCCCGAAACGGAAGTCCGCCTTCAGCCACAGGTTTCGACAGGTCGTAAAGGAGTGGTGTGCCGGGATGACGTTGTTCGGGTTGACCCCACGAGGGCCACGGCAGGCAGTAGTAATCGCCGGCAACATCTCCATCTTCGGCTTTCAGGGTGACCGAATCGAACCGCGCCTGCTGCGCCATATGCGCCTTAAGCCGCTCGGGGCTTTGCCCGGTATAGCCGATGGTCCAAGTACCACGGTTGATTTCTCTCAGGACGTCCTCGGCCACCGGGTTGCCGTCCTCGATCGCGATATGGCGGAAGAGCTCATCGTGGAAACCGAGCTTCTCGGCCAGCATCCGCATGATCTCAAGATCGGTGCGGGCCTCGAATATCGGTTCGACCACCTTGTCGCGCCATTGCAGCGACCGGTTCGAGTTCGTGACGGAGCCATGCATCTCCATCGTCGAACCCGAGGGCAGGAGATAGAGATTGTCCGTCATTTCGTTCTCGACCGCAGTTTGGGTGGGATAGGGGTCGACGATGACGCAGAGATCCGCCCTGTTCAGGGCCTCGATGCGCTCGGGGCCGCGCGTCTGACTGTTCGATGCGTGTCCCCAGAAAAAAATCGCCCTGAGCGGTTCAGGTTGATCGAAATCGCCGGTTTCAAGAAATCCGTCCATCCAGCGACTGACCGGAACGCCTGGTCTCTCCATCAATTCTTGCGACGCGAAGCGGCCCTGCATCCATTCGTAATCGACGTCCCAAACCCTGCACCAATGCTTCCACGCACCGGCCGTCAGACCATAGTATGCAGGCAGCGAGTCGACCGAGACGCCCAGATCGGTCGCCCCCTGCACGTTGTCGTGACCGCGAAAAATGTTAGCCCCGCCGCCGGACTTTCCAATGTTGCCGAGGATAAGCTGAAGGATCGATGCGGCGCGCGTCTTGTTGTTGCCGATTGTCGACTGGGTCAGGCCCATGCACCAGATCAGAGTACCGGGACGATTCTCGGCAAGCGTCCGCGCCACGCGCTCAAGCTGATCCGGCGGGATACCGGAAACCTTCTCCACCTCTTCAGGCGTCCATCTTTCGATTTCGGCCCGTACATCATCGAATCCGAAGACTCGCTGGTTCATGTACTCTTTGTCTTCCCAGCCATTCTCCAGAATGATCCGGGCCAGTCCCCACATGAACCCGACATCGGCTCCCGGACGGATGCGAACATATTCGTCAGCGTGCGCCGCGGTCCGCGTGAACCTTGGGTCAACCACGATCAGCGGCGCCCCGTTCTCTTTGCCGCCCAGGACATGCAGCATCGAAACCGGGTGGGCCTCGGCGGGGTTGCCACCGATAATGATGATCGACCTGGAGTTTCGGATGTCGTTGTAGGTGTTCGTCATGGCGCCGTAGCCGTATGTGTTGGCCACGCCTGCGACGGTGGTCGAGTGACAGATCCGGGCTTGGTGATCGACGTTGTTGGTACCCCAGAATGCCGCGAACTTCCGAAACAGGTAGGCCGCTTCGTTCGAGAACTTGGCCGACCCCAGCCATTCCACCGAGTCCGGACCGCTTTCGTCGCGGATCTTGGCAAGTTTGTCTCCGATTTCGTCAATAGCTTGGTCCCAGGAGATGCGGACCCACTCGCCGCCAACCTTTTTCATCGGGTACTTGGTCCGCCGCTCACCCAAGGCGATTTCGCGCGTCGCAGCCCCCTTGGCACAGTGTGTGCCTTGATTGATCGGACTTTCGAACGCCGGTTCCTGTCCAACCCAGACACCGTTTTCGACCTCTGCCCAGATCGAACATCCCACCGAGCAGAATGGGCAGACCGTCTTGCGGTTGACACGGTTTGGCGCGTCGGACGGAGTGAGTTGCGCCTGGACACGTCCGGTCGGAAACGACATCGACGCCATAGTCGCACCGGCAAGACCCGAGTTCCTGAGGAAATCGCGACGCGTTTGTCCCGCGTGTGAATGGCCTTTGCGCGCAACAGGGCGCGAATGCGCGGCACGGGAAGATAACTTTCTCAGCATTTGGACTCCTGATTAGTCCGCGCGCCAGATCAATGACGCGCAAGCGCGTAGTAGGTACGAATATGTTTGGTGTCCTTGAGACGAGGCTGGCGCTTGTCGTGACACGTGCCCGCCGACTCGGCCGACGCAGCCTCTGCACGTTTGGCCGCGACGCTCGAAAAACCTGCAAGCGGTACTGCGATCAGGAGAGAGCGGCGCGATATGCTCGGTTTCTTCGGCATTCGACGGAACCTTTTCGTTCTGCGTAAAGGTTCAACAGCTATCTCTCTGACAGGTTCCAAATATTGCGGAAGAATTGCCTGCAGCGCTCCTAGGGAAAGAGAGTTGGTCGACCGCTAGCGGTGCTCCGGGCCGAAACCAAGCCTGGCGACGACGGTGGCAACGTCCCGATCGCTGTAAGGCTTGGGCAGGATCGGAGTACCGCTCCAACGCTTCAGAATGTCCCCGTGATAGCCTGTCGCAATGGCAAACGGGACATTCTTCTCCTTCAATGCGTCGACGACGGGATCAATGTATTTGCCTCCCAGATTGACATCCAGGATCGCCCCGTCGATCTTCTCGCTTTCCACAAGTCGAAGGCCTTCGTCTATACTGTGTGCCGGACCGATAACGTGGATTTCCAGATCTTCCAGCGCTCCCTTCAGCATCTCGGCAACGAGGTATTCATCCTCAACCACGAGTAGGCGGGGTGACTGACGTTCGTTCTCCATCATGCCACCTCTGCACGATGCAATAAGGCGCGTATGCTGCATCGCAAACCTTCGGGAAAGAAATCGAGCGACACCTCGCCTTCAAGATCATGCGCCAGGACCCGTTCGATCATGAAAGTCCCGAACCCACGCTTCTCCGGCACGGCGACCGACGGACCTCCGCTTTCGCTCCAGATCATCTCGAAAGTGTTACGCGTCTCGATGGTCCACTCGAGATCGACCTGACCCGTCTCAGCGGACAAGGCACCATACTTCACGGCATTCGTGTTCAGTTCGTGCACCGCCATCGCAATCGCGAGCGCCTGCTTTGGCGAAAGACTCACGTCTGGTCCGCTCAACCGGTACTTGGCCGACGTTTCGCTTCGCGTCATGAGCGCGTCCGAAAGCAACTGTCTGAGCGGAGCCTTGTCCCAATTCGCTTCCGTGAGCAGGTTGTGGGCAACCGCAAGGCTGGCGAGGCGGCCTTCAAACTCTTTCGCGAGCGTTGCTCCTCGCGCACCCTTCAAGGTCCGGTGCGCAATCGCCTGTACCAAAGAGAGTGTGTTTTTCACACGGTGGTTGAGTTCGTTGAAAATGAACTCCCGGTGCTCCGCCGCTCGCTCTTGCTCGGTTATGTCGACATTCACACCTATCATCCCGAGGAAATCGCCCGAACCCGAATAATTGGGTTTTGCGGTCGTCAGGAAGATGCGGAAGGAACCGTCAACCGTGAGGTAACGACCTTTGACTGAAAAGGCTTTCTGTTCAGCTACGGCAGAGCTGACGACTTCTGTAATCATGTCGGCGTCTTCTGGATGCATGGTCGAGCGCCAGTCGAATGCTTGAAAGTCCTGTTCGGTCACGCCCCAGACATCGCGAAGCATTCTGTTGAGGTGCAGGCAGGCCCCGTTCCGATCGCTCATCCATATCATCACGGGTGCGCTCTCCGACATCAGCCGGAACCGAGCTTCGGAGTGTCTTAAGTCCTCTTCGACGCGACGGCGCAGGCTTTCCGCCCACTCTCTCTCGACGCTGAAGCCGACTTGCCGCGCTATCGTGACGGCAAGGTCAATCTCATGCTGCGGAAATTCTCTTGGTTCCGGGTAGTATGTCATGAATTTGCCGATTGCACGGCCCGCCTGGGTGAGAGGGAAGAACCCCAGGCATCGAATTCCCTCGTCGCGAATGGTTTTCTTGACCCAGTCTTCCTCGTCGGTCTGTTCGATGTCCGAAACGAGGATCGGAACAGGGTGAAGTTCGCCTTTTTGCCAAGGTGTATGTCCTTCAAGCCGGGTGCAGTAGTGATCGGAGAGACCCCTAGCGGACTTGAAACGCATGACGCCGTCTTCATCGAACAACAGGATCGACGCACGATCGCATCCAAGGCATTCGGTAATCGCGTCGAGACCGGCGTCAAAGACATCGGCCATGCCAGTCGCGCGATAAAGTCTGTCGGTAAGTGTGTACAGAGATCGAAGCTCATCAACGTCAACCTTCGACATCGGGCGACCTGCATAGTTGGACCAAGGCCTAATTGAACGCGGCAACTTCCGGTTTGGTTCCAGAACAAGCGAAAGATAATCGAAGAATCTAAGTTGAGGCGCGCCAGCCCCCTCAATCGCCTTACGGAAGTGTCATTCCACCCAGTGAACGGACACTTTCAGCCCACCGCGCGATCCCGTTTCCCTCGACACGAACCCGCCGATGGAAACCGCAAGCGAGTCGACCAGGGTATTTCCATGCCGGCTGACCGTCTTCTTTGGATCCGCACGACCGTCCATTCCGCCGGGCAGGCCGACGCCGTCGTCCTCGACCACAAGCAGCAGCCTGTTCTTCGTCGGTCTTCTCAGATCGACACGAACGGTGCCGGTCCTGCCCCCGGTAAATGCGTGTTTGAAGGCATTCAGGACAAGTTCGTAGGCGATGAGACAGACAACGGTTTCTTGGGCAATCGAAATCTCCAGCCCGTCTTCGACCCCTAGCAGGACGCGGATGTGCCCGCTGGCCAGACGTTGCCATTGCCGCGCCATGTCCTCAAGCCGCTCGGAAAGAGGCGCCTTGCACTCCCCGATTGCCTGCTCCTCAAGTCGGGCGAGAATCTCGATCAGCTCGACCACGTAAGCCAGGTTCTCGCGGCTTTCCTCATTTGTGGAACTGCGCATCTGACGTCTTGCGATACTGGACAACATTTGCAGCGTGTTGCGATGCCTGTGTTCGGCTTCGCGATATCGGATACTGGAAATTGACGCGGGTGACTGAGTCCTGGTCATCATCGGGCCTTCATTCTGATTCCGCCTCTGAATCGCGGAGTTGGGAAGGGAGACAGGCACAAAAGGCGTACCGGTAACAACAACCCTTTTTTCTCGATGGTGCAAAAATCTTCAGGACGCGCGACAACATAGGTTGTCGGATCGAGGATTGCGGATTCACTTCTATTGATAATCTGGAACCTTTCGACGTTCAAGAATACGGCGTAAGACACGACAGATCGGGCGGTTTTCTGCCGTGCCGTCAACGAGATACAGCGACCGGCCTAAACCGGTCGCTGAAATGACGGTATCGGCACGTGGTCGGATGCGACCTAGCTGCCTTTTCCCTGGTCTTGCGACGCTTCGCTTCCGGACTTCTTCACGCGCAGATTGTTCTGGACGTGGCTGACGCCGCTGACCGACTCGGCGCAGTCTTCGGCGCATCGTTTGGCCATGCGATCAGGGACGGTTCCGTTCAGTGTCACTTCGCACTCCTTGACCTTTACCGTCACGTCGGACGCATCGACCCTTTCATCATCGGTCAGCCGGTCGTTCACGTCTTCCTCGATCCGGCCATCGGAGCGCTGATAGTTTTTCGGGCCGCGTCCGCGATTATCCTGCCGCTGCTGGTCCGCTTCCTGACCGCCCATGGAACCTGAAGAACGACCGGCCTGTCCGTAGCCCGAACCGAAAGAAGAACCGCCGTAATTGCGGCCTTGGCCTTCGAACCCGCGTTCATCACCATATCCGCCGCGACTGGAATGACCCCAGTCATCGTTCCGGCGATACCTGCGGCGTTCGCCATGGTCGCCCATATAGCGCGACGGCGAATAGGGTGCATCCGGACCCGATGTTTCCGGCCAGCCCTGATTTCTCTGGTCGTCGTCATCGAGATTGTACCGTCCCGACCGGGCAAGGTCGCCACCTTCCCCGTACGGATCGTTCCGCCATCTTCCTTGATTGCCCGAGCGTTCCTGCTCGCCGTAGTCCCGGTCGCCCTGGCCACCGAAGCTGGAGTATCCCCGCCGGTCATCCCGACCGCCCTCAGAGGGGTAATCACCTTGCATCCTGCGTTGGCCCGATGAGCCCCTGTTGCGGTTGCGCTCGTCGTCGTCCGAGTACTCGCGTCCTTGACGTCTGTCCATTTCATTGCCTCCAGTTGATTTCATCCCCGAAGAACAGCTTTGATTTGGCTATGTTCCCGCGCGTCAGTCAGAATTTTGAATGGCTCAGCGATATCTTACTCACAGGGGGATCGAGGGCGGTGGTTTGCCCGTTCAACCGGTAGCCCTTGGAACGTTTTTGGTTCTGGTGTGTTCTCCGGGTACTCCCCGGTGTTGGGTCGAGAGGACATCGCGAGCAGCGGCCAAGGACAGAGGTCAATGACCGACTGGATCATGCAGAACAGCGAGCTGGTGCAGCTGGGACTGGACGTGGCGATGACGCTGGTTTGGCTCGTCTATCTTCATGTGATCGTGCAGAGCTTTCGCCGGCAACGCCGGGCGGACATTCATATTTCGTTTGGAGCGGGAGGAAACTGGTTCGTGTCGAACCTTGGACTCGAACCCATCTTCATCGCAGACATTTTTGCCGAAACGGAAACGGACGAGGGATCGCAAATCTTCCAGCTGTCCGACCGCATATCCGCGGACACCCCAAAGACACCAAACCCGGTCAAAGCCACAAACCACGGGCCACTGAAGAGCGGCGGGTTCTCGAGTATCTGCTCCGGCAAGGATCTGATCCGCCGCATCCGCGCGAGTGGCGGCGACCCCGCAAAGGTCAGCTCGGTGACCATTTCAATTCTCGCCGAAACCGCGGCGACGGAGAACCCAGTAGGTGCGGCGCGTACGTTTCGAAGCCAAGGCGTCGATGAAAGCCTCACTTTCTCTCCCCAAACGATCCGAACTCGTCAAATCAAGACCCGGAGCGGAATCCGCAGGCTTGTCACGGTGGTCAAGAAACATAACGAACTCGGATACTCGGGCGGAGTCTCAGACAGCGGCTAAACGATCGCGCGTCACGCTCGTTGGTTTCGAGTTTCCCGTCCATCGGACATCCACATTTCGAAGCGTCGTCCAAATCGTCCGCAGATCGACATTTCCACAGGAACCTTTGTTCGCATTCCCGGTTGCAGGGTTTCAATCAAAGGAGGACTGCATGATGATCTATCAGAGAACCATTCCCCCCTTCCACCTGCTTGGGTGGATGTCGTTGGTGGTGCTTGCCGGCGCACCAGCCTTCGCTCAGTCGGACAACGCAGGCGGCACCGAGACTGGCGAGGGAAAATCGCCCGACGAGATCGTCTGCGCAGAACTGACGCAAATGGACACGGCAATCGTTCCTGGCACGCTTTACTTCCTCGCCGGATACAACCGTGGGATGTCGGATTCGCGCGAACTTTCGGGAGATGCCGGGATGGGCGATGCGTCCGGCAGCACAAGTGGCGATACGTCAGGGACTGCCAGCGCCACGACCGGGACCGAGGGGCAAAAGGATACCTCTGGTTCCACAGACACCACCGCAAGCGCAGATACGGGAACGACCGGATCGGGAACAGATTCGGCGACCGACACTGACACTGGCAACGTGCAGGCCGGCATGCCGGGAGCACGCGTCAGCGGGTTCTTCGAGATCCCCGTCGAAAGCATCATCACTGTCTGCGCCGAGGCGCCCGAGCGCCAGGTTTCAGACGTGGTGGAAGAGCAGAACAGCACGAGCGGGCAGGGCAGCAACTGAATGTTCCCTGAAAGAGTGTCACCGCTCACTGTCTGCCTTTCGTGCCTGCCGGTCTCAAGGCCGGCAGGCAGAATCCCAACGAAAAAATGCGGGCGTTCCGCGACAGCACAACAAGGACAACGTGAATGAGCGCTAGCGCCATAAGGACAGCTGTTCTGCCCGTGGCAGGACTTGGAACAAGACTTCTGCCCGCGACGAAGGCGACACCGAAGGAACTCTTGCCGGTCTACGACACGCCACTTCTGGAATTCGCTATTCGGGAAGTCGCGTCGATCCCCGGCATCGAAAGGCTCGTGGTTGTGGCGCATCCGTCGAAATCCGCTCTCAGGCGGTATTTCGAGACCGACGACGAGCTTCTCGAGAAGCTGCGGCGGGAAAAGAAGGATCAACTGGCCGAAGTGTTGGCGAACACTGGTACCGTCAGCGGAGCCGAAACAGTTTTCGTTCATCAGCACCGCCAGGCCGGGCTTGGCCACGCCGTGCTATGTGCAGCGGGCGCGGTGCTCGATGGGCCGCTCGCCGTCATCCTTCCCGACGATCTGATCTTGCCCGAGACCTGTATCGCCGACATGGCGCGTGTCTATGACCCTAAACGCGCAGGGATGATGATCGCGGCGATGAAGGTCACTCCTGATGAGATAGGCAACTACGGTTCGTTTGCCGTGACCTCTGGCGACGGCGCGTTGATCGCGGCAACGGGGATTGTCGAGAAGCCGTCGGCGGCGGCGGCACCGTCGCTTTTTGCGGCCGTGGGAAGATACATCCTCCCCGCCGAGATCTTCGAGGCGCTTGAAGGCACCGCACCCGGTCATCAGGGCGAGATACAGTTGACGGACGCGATCGATGCTCTGGTCGGCAGCCACGGGCTCGAGGGATATCGGTTCTCCGGACACCGCTTCGACTGCGGAAACCACGAGGGCTTGTTGGCGGCCAGCAACTGGCGGCGCCGACATCTGAGCCTGTCGCAATCGATCGCATTCGACGTGTCCTCAACTGGAGAACGGAAAGATTCGCCCCTCGGCGCGAACAATTGACGATTTCGCCGGTTCTACCCGGAGATCGAAGCGAAACGGAGGAAATCCAATGCCAGCGCAATCAAAGGCGCAGCAGAAAGCGGCCGGTGCCGCTTTGTCCGCCAAGCGCGGCGAGTCCAAGGTCAGCGACCTGCAGGGCGCGTCGAAGGAGATGTACGACTCGATGTCCGAAGAAGAACTCGAAGAAATGGCATCGACCAGTTGCAAGGGCAAATCCGAGCATGTCGACGACGACTGATCCGACGCGCACCCGGCCAGATGGCCCAAAGCATCGGGAAAACCAAGTCGCCACCGATCCTGACCCGGCTCCGGTTCCGGGATCCAAGGGACTATGCACTGTGATCGGGGGCACCGGGTTCCTCGGTCACCGCATTGTCGAAAACCTCGTGGAAAACGGATGGCGCGTTCGCGTGGCTGTCAGGCATCCCGAGAAAACGCGTCAACGGGACCATGCCGTCATCGAAAGCGTCCACGCGGACGTGACGGATCCATCGGGCTTGTCTGAAGCTCTGGAAGGGACCGACGCGGTCGTGAACGCCGTGAGCCTTTACGTCGAGACTTCGGACGTCGGGTTCAACGATGTCCACGTCAAGGGTGCGGCTCATGTTGGCGAGAAGGCAGCGGCGGCAGGAGCGGCCCGACTGATCCACATCTCCGGGATAGGTTCGGACCCGGACGACGACGACGCTTACATTCGCGCCCGGGGCCAGGGTGAATGCGCGGTGCGTGAAGTGTTTCCCGAAACCGTGCTGGCCCGACCTTCGGTCATGTTCGGCAATGGCGAGGCGCTGGTCGGGATGATCCTGAACCGGCTACGACGACTTCCGGTCTTTCCGCTCTTCGGCAACGGCGAAACACGGCTGCAGCCGGTTCATGCCTGCGACGTCGCGCGGGCCGTCGCATCGGCCGTCGAGACAGACGAGTCGCACATGTCGTACGACCTGGCCGGACCGCAGGTCTATACCTACCGTGACCTCGTGCGCAGCATTGCCCGCACCGCGGGTTTGCGGCCCAGAATGGTCCCGGTTCCGTTTCCGATCTGGGAACTGGCCGCTTTCGGGTCGGGACTGCTACCCGACCCGCCGCTGACCATTCACCAGGTCGCGCTGATGCGGCGCGACAACGTAGCGGAGAGCGACGGGATGGGCATGCTTTCGGTCGATCCCCGCCCGGTCGAAAGCGCTGTTCTCGACATCGTTCAGGGGCGCTGATGCGTCTGAGGAAGCCATGCACTCAGCCCGCAAGTTCACCATCCACCTTTCAAGGAACATGCCATGACGCAGTTTTCGAAGGACCGCGTGCAGGACCAGCAGCCCGGTCTTGAGCACGAGATGAGCCCCGAACCGCAATTCGAGCCTCGGTTTCCGGGCGCGGGACGAATGAAAGATCGCGTCGCCATCGTGACAGGCGGCGATTCCGGAATAGGCCGCGCAACCGCCGTTCTGTTCGCCCGTGAGGGCGCAAAGGCAGTGACGATCATGTACAAGAACGAGGACGAGGACGCCGAGACAACGCTCGAAGCCGTGCGTCGGGAAGGATCCGACGGACTGTTGCTCCGGGGCGATGTAGGCGACCGCCAGTTCTGCTTCGACGCGGTTTCGCAAGTCATCGAGCAGTTCGGGAGGCTGGACGTCCTGGTCAACAACGCCGCTGAGCAGCATGCCCAGGATCGCTTCGAAGATGTCTCGGAAGAGCAGATAGAGAGGACGTTCCGAACCAATATCCTTGGCTACATGTTCATGGTGCAAGCGGCTTTGCCGCACTTGAAAGAGGGCGCGTCGATCGTCTGCACCACGTCGGTGACCGCCTATCGCGGGCAGGATCAACTGATCGACTACTCCGCGACGAAAGGAGCGATCCTGTCTTTCGTGCGGGCGCTGGCGCACAAGCTTGCGCCGCGCGGCATCCGGGTGAACGGCGTGGCGCCGGGACCAAATCTGGACGCCACTTATCCCGGCGTCCTTTCCGCCTGAAAAGGTTGCCAAGTTCGGCCAGAGCAGCACGCTCGGACGGGCCGGCCAACCGAATGAAGTCGCCCCTTCGCTCCTGTTTCTTGCCTGCGAGGACGCGTCCTACATGACCGGTCACGTGCTGCATCCCGACGGCGGCGCGCCAACCGCGGACTGAAACATCCGGCCCAACCTACCACTGAACCCAAATCACTCCGCTTGCGATCGCCCCGGCGTCTGCGCGGCGTACCATTCCGCCAGCAAGGCTATCTGCTCGTCGGTCAATGCACGCGCCGCCGCGCGCATCTTGTCGGAGCCGGTCCGAACCCCGTCTCTCCAGAGGCGAAGCTGGGTGGCAAGGAACGCCGGATCCTGACCCGACAGAACCGGACCCGCCGGCTGTGCGACGGGCGCTCCCGGACCATGACAGGCGGTGCACGCGGGCACGTCGCGGGTGCCACGAGTGGCAAGGGCTGTGCCTTCGGGTGACGGACGAAACTCACCCGGGTCGGCGTCCGGGGCTTCATCCTGGGCGAGTTCATTCGCAAGCCGTTCCAGTGCATCGGGCGGCACAAGGCTCGCGGCATGCCGCATGATTCCGCTGGGACGAACCCCGGAACGGTAGTCGCGCAGGGCCTTCAGGAGATAGTCGGGTTTCTGGATATCCAGGCGCGGCACAAACCGGTCGATCGCGCCATGACAGGTTCTGCAGAAGGCCACGTCCGGGGGATCGGCACCCCACAGATTTTCCTGCAGGCCGGGAAGCCGAAGCGATGACTGGCGCTTCACTTCGGTCAGATAGGCGACCACCGACCAGACCTCGTCTCCGCGCTCTTTGACGGGCCAGGCCGGCATACCGGTCATCTTGATCCCATTCTCGACGATCCAGTGCAATTCGTTCGGCTGCCAGTCCGACACGGCCTCTTCGATTGGCGGGGGTTCGGGCACCATTGCCTGCGTGGTCGCCATCGAACCGGTTGCAGGACTTCCATGGCAGGCGGTGCAAGCGGTTGCATAGTGCCCTGCGCCCAGCGCGATAAGGTCGCCGCTGGCGTCGGTATCCCAGTCCGGTGCAGACTGCGCCAGTGCGGTGCCGCCAACGAAGAGAGCCGCGCTTGCGATAGTGAAAAGTAGTTTCATTTCGGATCTCCTTTCCTTGAAGCCGACGATAACAGCAGACGTCAGGCATTGTTCCTGGCGCCGGATCGTCGATCGCGGTCCAAGGAGAACGGGCGAGCCCGACTGACCGCGCAACTGCCGAGGACGCGACGCGCTGAGTGTGGCGGTCGTCCCCGACCCGGTGTCCCAACTCGGGCTGAATTTCTGCGCAATGCGCGTTTTTTTGAGCAGGTTAAGTCCCCGACGGCCCCTCACATCTTGCAAATCCCCAAATCCCGTGGCCTGAAGGTTCCATGAAACGCATTGCCTTCGCTCTGGCCTTCACCGCCCTTGCCTCCGCCGCCGCCGCAGGCAACGTAACAGTGGCGGTTGCCGCCAATTTCCTGACCACGTCCGAAGAGATCGCCGCCCGGTTCGAAGCGGAAACCGGCCACACGGTCACGATCGCGCACGGCTCCACCGGCCAGATCTACTCCCAGATCGAGGCGGGAGCACCGTTCGACATCTTTCTGTCCGCCGATGCGCGTCGACCGGAACTGCTTATCGAAACCGGTCTTGCGCGCGAGGTGCGGACCTATGCGCTGGGACGGCTGGTCTTGGTATCGACAATCGAGGTTTCGCGCGAAACGGCACCCGAGGCCTTTGCGGGACGGACGGCGGTTCTGGCCGATCCGACGGTCGCACCCTATGGGCTTGCCGCAACAGCGGCAATGGAACGGCTGAAACTCGACACAGCCACCTTCCGACCTGTTCTTGTTGCGAATGTCGGGCAGGCCGCCACGATTTTCGTCACCGGCAATGCCGAACTTGCCTTCGTCTCGGCGTCCCAGCTTCCACTTCTGAATGCGCCCCACGTCCTGGAATTGTCCGGCCTTTATCCGCCCATCCGGCAGGATGCAGCATTTCTGAAGCGCGCAGATGGCAATGAAGCTGCCGAAACCCTCTGGAACTGGCTCTATACCGAGGAAGTCAGGGCACTGATCGCAGCCGCAGGCTACGACCTGGCCGAATGACCGCGTGGCCTGCCATATGGCTGACGTTGAAACTGGCGACAGTTTCGACCGTCATCCTGATGTTCATTGCGCTTCCGCTAGGTTGGTGGCTGGCGACGACGAAAGCGAAAGTGCGCCCGCTGATCGAGGCGCTGACCGCGCTGCCTCTGGTGCTGCCGCCGACGGTTCTGGGCTTCTACCTGCTGATCCTGATGCGGCCCGATGCCCCGCTCGGAGGGGTTTGGCTGCGGGTGACGGGTGATACGCTTGTGTTCAGCTTCACCGGTCTTGTCGTGGCTTCCGTCGTCTACTCGCTGCCTTTTGCCGTGCAGCCAATGCAGTCGGCATTCATGTCGGTGCCGCGCGCTACACTGGATGCGGCGCGCACGCTTGGCGCCTCCGCGCGAGATGCGTTCTTCTCGGTATCGCTGCCTCTGGCGCGGCGCGGCTTCATCACTGCGGCCGTGCTCAGCTTTGCCCATACCGTCGGCGAGTTCGGCGTCGTGTTGATGGTCGGCGGGAATATCCCCGGCAAGACACGGGTAATATCGATCGAGATCTTCACCGCCGTCGAAACGCTGGACTACGGGACGGCGCACGCACTGTCGCTCTGGCTGCTGGTGCTGTCCTTCACCGTGCTTACGCTGGTCTATTTCTTCAATCGCGGCGGAGGGACGCGCGTTGGCTGACGTCCTGGCCTTCCGGCTGCTCTTGAAGCGCGACAGCCTGTTTTCGCTGGAGGTTGATGGCGCCTTTCCCCTGACCGGAATCACCGCCGTTGTCGGCACCTCGGGGGGCGGCAAGACCACGCTTCTGCGGACGCTGGCAGGTCTGGAGCACGCTGACCGCGCCGACGTGCAGTTTCGGGGCGAGACGTGGGACGGCACCGGCGTTAGACTTGCGGCCGAAGAACGCCGGATCGGGTTCGTCTTTCAGTCGCCCACACTCTTTCCGCACCTGACCGTGTCCGGCAACCTGGCTTACGGCGCGCGGCGACGCGAGGTGAAAAGCTACGATGCCATCATCGAGGCGCTGGACCTCGGGCCACTGCTGCCACGGACGGTCGAGAACCTGTCGGGCGGCGAGGCCCGGCGCGTTGCCCTCGGACGGGCGCTTGCAGCCAACCCGCGGATTCTGTTCCTGGACGAGCCGCTATCTGGCCTTGATCGTGCACGCAAGTCCGAGCTACTGCCCTACATCGGACGCGCCGTCGCGGAAGCCCAGGTGCCGGCAGTCTACGTCACACATTCGATGGACGAAGTCACAGCGCTGGCCGATCGGGTGGTCGGCATGGCGGCAGGCCGCTTGACCGGTTGGCGCACGCCGCCCGCACGTCTGAGGGCGACGGTCACTTCCGTAACCGATGGACTGATGCGGGTTCTGATCGACGGCGCTGAACAGGGGCAGGGGGCAGATCTGACACTGCCGCTGATCGCGGGGGTGGGCGAGAAGATCGGGATCGGTATTCCGCCCGAAAGCCTGATGATCAGTTCGGCGGCTCCGGGGCGCAGCGACGCACTTGTTCAGGTGCCCGGACAGGTGATCGACGGACCATTCGGGCTAACGCTTTCGGTCCTCGGCCAAACGCTGAACCTGCCCAAGGCTGGACCCTACGCGATCGGCGCGACGGTCTGGCTGTCGATTCTTCGCGTGCTGCCCCGCCCCGAGCACATTGATTCGTCCACCATGAGTTGAAACGCTCCTCCAATCGTCCGCGATACGCGACATTGGTGCCTCCGCATGAACGCTCCACCCTGAACGCGCCTTGCCCAGATTTTGCCGCAGATCTTACCAGCGGTTGCTCGACTGGTGCTCGTTGGGAAACACTGACGGCAGCGAGCTTTCGCACGCATGTCGAGAACCTGGCGCCAACCTACTGAAACCCTGAACGTCTCGCGGAACATCGCGCTTGGCCATAGTTTACAGTCTGGAGACAATCCCGCTCGCCGGGCTCCAAACGAGGTAGTCACAATTCTTTCGCGGGACATTCCGTTTCCGAATTTCGTGCCATGTTTCCGCCTTTTTTCTTGGGAGCCGTCCCGACTTTGGTTACCTTTCCGTTACCTCGCTGGGGGGTAGTGTTGTGGCAAGGGGGGTGCCGCGACCGCTTTGCAGGAAAACCTGCAGGGATGGGTATCGAGTGCTGCCGTTTGGCGGCGGGGATCGATGCGCCCCGTGTGAATATCGGCCCCCGGGTGGGGGGCTTCACGGAGACCGCATCGTTCCCCGTCTGACCGCCAGCACGCCCGCATTGCCTCCCCGCACTTGGGGGTGTTCTTGTTCGACGTATCGCCTGTTACTCCTTGCTTCACGCCGGGAACCCTGATCGCAACCGAACGGGGACAACGCCCCGTGGAAACCCTGCGGCGAGGCGACAAGGTCGTCACCCGCGACAATGGGCTGAAACGGATTTACTGGATTGGCCGGAGGGACGTGTCTCGGGCCGAACTGCGCCGCACGAAAGGCTTGCAGCCGATCCTGATCAGGGCAGGGGCCTTCGGCGAGGGCGTCCCGTCGCGGGATATGCTGGTCAGCCCAAGCCACCGCTTCCTGCGGCACAGGCCCGTATCAGGAGCGGGAGCGACTGAAGAGATCCTTGTCGCCGCACGACGCCTTCTGGATCGCAGGTCGATATCGGCTGCCCAGACACTTGGCGTCAGCTACATCCATCTGCTCTGCGACCGGCACCAGGTGATCCTGGCCAATGGCGCCTGGACTGAAAGCTTTCACCCCGACGACAGGGTGCTGCCCTCGATGGACCACGGCCACCGCCGCGAGCTTCTGAGCCTCTTTCCCGAGATCGCGACAATCGGCGCTGCGGTCCGGTTTGCCCCCGCCCGAGCCATTCTTGACGACCGCTCCCGGTTCGAGCGCTAAGCAGCAAGGCAAGGGCCTCAACAAGGGCAGGGGCCTTTACGCTTGCAATCCTTACCGACCCGGCATATGGGACGCGCACTTCACAGGCAGGGCTTGGGCCATTCGGGGGAGACATCCCCGTTCGGTCCGCCGGTTGGGCGCAAGCCCTTGATGGCTCTGCCGAGGCGCAAACCGGAAAGGACCTTGGACATGGCGCTCCCTGAATTCTCTTTGCGTCAGCTGTTGGAAGCTGGCGTTCACTTCGGCCACCAGACCCAGAGATGGAACCCCAAGATGGGCGAATTCA
>CAZRNL010000019.1:0-18218 GCA_964601395.1 uncultured Silicimonas sp.
CCACTTGTAGCCGAACCCCAGGCCACCCGCGTCCACCGGACGCGACACGCCGGGAAATGATGTGGATTCCTCGGCGATGGTCATGATGCCTTCGACCTTGCCATAGGTGACCGCATTCATCCGCTGCATCATCGCGATGGCTTCATAGTTCTCGCGGCCGCCGTCCTTGTTCGGAACCCACTCGCCTTCCTTGCGGCTGTAGTCCCGGTAGAGCATCGAGGCCACCGCATCCACGCGAAGCCCGTCGATGTGGTATTCTTCCAGCCAGTACAAGGCGTTCGAGACAAGGAAGTTCGCCACTTCCCGGCGACCGAAGTTGTAGATGTAGGTGTTCCAGTCCTGATGAAACCCCTCGCGCGGATCCGCATGCTCATAAAGCGCCGTCCCGTCGAAACGGCCCAGCCCATGCGCATCGGTCGGAAAATGCCCCGGCACCCAGTCCAGGATGATCCCCAGCCCCTTGCGATGCGCTGTGTCGATCAGGTCGCGGAATTCATGCGGCGGGCCAAAGCGGATTGTCGGCGCGAAAAGCCCCACCGGCTGATAGCCCCAGGACCCGTCGAACGGAAATTCGGACACCGGCAACAGCTCCAGATGGGTGAACCCCATGTCCGTTGCATAGTCCACCAGTTCTTCGGCAAGCTCCTTGTACGACAACGGCCGCCCGCCCTCGTCGTGTTTGCGCTTCCACGACCCGAGGTGAACCTCGTAGACCGAAATCGGGGCTTCGCGGCCATTCTTCTTGCCCCGGGTTCTCATCCACTGATCGTCGTGCCAGCCATAACCGTCGATGTTGCGGACAACGCTGGCATTCTCGGGTGCGTGTTGTGATCCGAACCCGACCGGATCGGCCTTCAGCGGCTGTGTGCGACCATCGACACCGAGGATTTCGTACTTGTAGACCGTCCCTTCGCCGATACCCGGAATGAAGATCTCCCAGACGCCTGTGATCCCGCGCCGGCGCATCGGATGGCGTCGGCCGTCCCAGTGATTGAAGTCCCCGACCACTGAAACGCGCCGGGCATTCGGCGCCCAGACAGCGAAATGCGTGCCGTTCACACCTTCATGGTCGATGACGTGGGCCCCGAGTACCCGCCAGATTCGCTCGTGTGTCCCCTCGCCCAGAAGGTACTCGTCCAATTCGCCGATCACCGGACCGAAACGATAAGGATCGTCCATGCTCCACGACCCGCCATGACCATCTTCGCCAAGAAGCTGGTAGGGTTTCGTACCCGGAACTTTCCCCGAGAAAAGCCCTTGGGCGCTCTCGACTTCGTCCAGTGGATAGGTCTTGTCACCGATCACCGCGGACATCTTCGCCGCCCCCGGATCGAAGGTCGTTACAAAACGGCTCTTCCCGACCGTATGTGGGCCAAGCACCGAAAAGGGATCGTCATGCTGACCGACGGTAATCCGCCGCGCGTCTTTCACGGACAGGGCTGTTGCCTCGTTCTCGGTCTTCGGCATGGTCCCCCCAATTTTGTCCTATGACATCTATCAGTCACTCCGCCGCAATGTTCGTTGCGGCATTCGGCGTCGCGGCATCCCAGATGTCCCTGGCGTAGCCGCGTATCGTACGGTCCGACGAGAACCAGCCCGACCGAGCCGTATTCAGCGCAGCCATGCGCGCCCATCTCGAGCGATCCCTTGCCGCCGCTTCGGCCTCGCGGCTGGCACGCCAGTAGTCCGTGAAGTCCGAGCATACGAGGAAATAGTCAGGACCCGAAAGGTTATCTGCGATTCCCCGGAAACGGTCGTGGTCGCCATCGGCGAAAGTACCGTTGCGCAACGCGTCGATGGCACGCGCCAGGCGCGGATCGGCGTCGATTGACAGCTGCGCATGTCCTTCGACTGACCGACGAGCCATAACCTCCTCCGCCGTCATTCCGAACAGGAAGAAGTTTTCCGCACCGACGTGCTCGCGGATCTCCACGTTCGCGCCATCCAGCGTACCGATTGTCAGCGCGCCGTTCATGGCGAACTTCATGTTGCCGGTACCCGAGGCTTCCTTGCCTGCCGTCGAGATCTGTTCGGACAGGTCCGCAGCCGGGATAAGCCGCTCGGCAAGCGTCACGTTGTAGTTGGGCGGATAGACGACCTTCAGCCATTTCGAGGTGACCGGATCGTTGTTCACCATGCGCGCGACCGAGTTGATCAGGTGGATGATATCCTTGGCAAAATAATAGCCCGGCGCTGCCTTGCCCCCGAAGATCTTCACACGCGGCACCCAGTCCCGCCCCGGATTGTCCCGCATCTCTTGCCAGAGCGCGATCGTCTCGAGAATGTTCAGGTGCTGGCGCTTGTATTCGTGGATGCGCTTGATCTGGATGTCGAACATCGCCTCGGGGTCCAGCTTGACCCCCAGTGTCGTTCCGACCCAGTTCGACAAAGTCACCTTGTTGGCGCGCTTGGCAGCCTCGAAGCGTTCGAGGAAGGACGCATCGTCGGCAAAAGGTTCAAGGTCGGTCAGCCGTTCAGCATCACCGACCCATCCATCCCCGATCACTTCGGTGATCAGACCGGCGAGCGGCGGGTTGCAGGAATTGAGCCAGCGTCGAGGCGTCACTCCGTTCGTCTGGTTGACGATCCGCTCCGGGTGCAATTCGTGCAGATCCTTGAACACAGTCACTTTCATCAGGTCGGTGTGCAGGGCCGAAACCCCGTTCACCCGCGTCGCCATGATGAAGCTCAACTCGCCCATCTTCACTTCGCCATGTTCTCGCACCGACACGGAACGGGACGGGTATTGCTTGGCGTGAAGCCCGTCAATTCGCTCGATGATCTGCATGTGGCGCGGCAGAAGATAGCCCATCAGGCCTTCGGACCAGCGCTCGAGCGCTTCGGGAAGAAGCGTGTGATTTGTGTAATTGAGGCATCCCCGCGCCGTGTCGACCGCGTCCTCGAACTCCATGCCGCGCTCGTCGCTCAGAAGCCGCACCAGCTCGGGTCCCGCAATCGCGGGATGCGTGTCGTTCAACTGGATCGCCACCTTCTTCGGCAGATCGCGCCAGTCGGTATGATCCTGCTCGAACCGGCGCAGGATGTCGCGAAGCGACGCCGCCGTGAAGAAGAACTCCTGCTTCAGGCGCAGCGCCTTGCCTTCGTCGGTCGTGTCGTCGGGATACAGCACCCTGCTGATCGTCCGGGCCAGTGCCTCGACCTCGGCTGCTCCGGAATAGTCGCCGGCATTGAAGCGGCGAAGATCGAGGACCTGCTTCGGCAGCGCACCCCAGAGGCGCAGCGTGTTCGCCCAGCGCCCCTTCCAGCCGATCACTGGCGTATCGAACGCCTGCGCGATCACCGCCTCGTTCGGCCTCCAGACCGACCGATCTCCGTTCTCGTAGACATGACCGCCGAACCCGATCTCGAACGATGCTTCGGGGCGCTCGAATTCCCAGACGTGTTCCTGCGTCAGCCAGTCCTCGGGTTCTTCGATCTGGTAGCCGTTTTCGAACCGCTGCCGGAACAGACCGTTCTCGTAGCGAATACCATAGCCATAAGCGGGGATCGCCAGGGTCGACAGGCTTTCCAGGAAACAGGCCGCCAGTCGGCCCAAGCCGCCGTTGCCCAGCGCCGCGTCGGGCTCGTCGTAGATGATCTTTCGGAACGGCAGGCCAAGGTCTTCGAAGACCGCCCGCGCATCGTCCATGACCCCGGTATTGATCATGGCGTCTTCCAGAACCCGTCCGATCAGGAATTCCATCGACAGATAGTGAACGCGCTTCGCATCCGAACGGTAAGTCGTACGCGTCGCCTCGAACCAGGGATCAACAATCCGGTCGCGCACTGCCTGGCTAAGCGCGACGCGCCAGTCGTAGACCTTGGCATTTTCCACGTCCTTGCCAAGCGTGTATTTCAGATGCGACAGGATCGCGTCCTTGAGAACATCCTTGCTCATATCGATACTCCCGGGCGGCACGGCCGCTCCGTCAAGGCGTTAGCGTTAACATAGATCACTACGCTTGCCTTATTCAGCCGTTTTTCCCTTCTTGCAAGGATTCCCACCGGATCAGACCGATATTGTCGCCTGGACTGCCCTTTTCCACAGCGCATAGCGACTATTGCGGTCACTGTCGCTCATTCTCGGCTCAAATCGCGTCTCAAGCCTCCAGTTGTCCGCAAAGCCTTGCTGGTCTGGATAGATCCTTGCTTTCATGCCTGCCAGCCACGCGGCTCCGAGCGCTGTCGTCTCGTTCACTTCGGGCCGGTCGACCGGTGCGCCAATAACGTCACTCAGGAACTGCATCGTCCAGTCGCTGACCGACATTCCACCGTCCACACGCAGGATTCCGCCGGTCGAATTGGGCGAATCGCCCTGCATTGCTTCCAGCAGATCGCGGGTCTGGAAACCGACGCTCTCAAGTGCCGCGCGAGCGAGTTCCGCCGGACCCGAGTTGCGGGTGAGGCCAAAAATTGCCCCCCGGCAGTCCGGCTTCCAGTAGGGCGCGCCAAGCCCGGTGAATGCCGGCACCATGACAACCGATTGCTTCGGATCGGCGGCCTCGGCCAGCGGCTGGGTTTCTGCCGCCTCGCGGATCATCTTCAGACCATCGCGCAGCCATTGGACCACGGCACCCGCAATGAAGATCGACCCCTCCAGCGCGTAGGTCCGCTTTCCGTCCAGCTGATAGGCCACCGTCGTCAGTAGCCTGTTCTGCGACCGGACCGGGGTGTCGCCGGTGTTCATCAGCGCAAAGCACCCCGTTCCATAGGTGGACTTCATCATGCCCGGCTTGAAGCAGGCCTGACCGACCGTCGCCGCCTGCTGATCGCCCGCAACGCCCAGGATAGGGATCTCGCGTCCGAACAGATCGGCACGGGTCGTCCCGAAATCGGCGGCGCTGTCCTTCACTTCCGGGAGCATCTCCATCGGAATGTCGAACATCTTGCAGATGGTGGTGGACCAGCGACCCTTCTCGATGTCGTAGAGCATCGTGCGGCAGGCGTTCGTCGCGTCCGTTGCGTGTACCTTGCCGCCGGTCAGCCGCCAGATGATATAGGTATCGACAGTGCCGAACAGGATCTCGCCACGCCGTGCGCGCTCACGCGATCCGTCGTTCTGGTCAAGGATCCATTTCAGCTTGGTGGACGAGAAATAGGGGTCGAACAGAAGACCCGTCTTCGACGTGATCGTCTCTTCGTGGCCCTCCTCGACCATCTTGGCGCAGTAACCGGCCGTGCGCCGATCCTGCCAGACAATCGCGTTGTGCAGCGGCTCGCCGGTGTCCTTCTCCCAGACAACGGTCGTCTCGCGCTGGTTGGTAATGCCGATGGCGACAATATCGGCGGCAGAAGCGCCCGCCTTCTCGATGGCCGAGCGGCAGACCGCGGCCGTCGTCGACCAGAGGTCCGACGGATCATGCTCGACCCAGCCGCTTGCCGGATAATGCTGCGGAAACTCTTCCTGCGCGATGGCGCGAATCTTCATATCACCGTCGAACAGTATGGCGCGGCTCGACGTGGTACCCTGGTCGATGGCCATGATATAGGTCATCGTCTCCTCCCTCTTGGTCTCTTGTCTCAGGCAGCGGCAGTCCTTGCGGGATGCTCCTTCATCCAGCGATCCAGTTCCGCCACCTGTTCCGTCGTCATCCTAAGGCCCAGTTTCGAGCGCCGCCAGACCACGTCCGCGGCCCGCCGCGCGTATTCCTTGTCCATCAGCCAGACCACTTCCGCTTCGGTCAGCGTCGCCCCGAAGTCGCGGCCAAGCGCCTCGGCGTCACCGGCATCGCCGAGCACGCTCCGGGCTTCCGTTCCATAGGCCCGCACCAGGCGTTTCGCCCAGAATTCGCTCAGGAACGGATACTCATCCTTCAGCCTGGAAATCAACCGGTCCACATCGCCCACGGGAAAGTTCCCGCCGGGAAGCGGCACACCGGCCGTCCAGTCCGACCGGAGCCCGGGGAAATGCGGCTGAAGCTTCTTCATCGCCTGCTCCGCCAGTTTGCGATAGGTCGTTATCTTGCCCCCGAACACGCTGAGGATCGGCGCGCCAGCGTCGTCGACCGACAGCACGTAGTCGCGGGTTGCGGCCGTCGCCGATTTCGCGCCGTCGTCGTAAAGAGGCCGCACCCCCGAATAGGTCCAGACAATGTCATCCCTGGTGATCGGGCGTTTGAGATACCTGTCCGCGAAGTCGACAAGATACTCCGCCTCGGCATCGCTGCAGGCCGCGTCTGCCGGGTTGCCGTGATACTCCCGGTCGGTGGTGCCGATCAGCGTGAAATCCGTCTCGTAGGGGATCGCGAAGATGATCCGACCATCCTCGCCCTGGAAGAAATAGCACTTGTCGTGATCGAACAGGCGTTTCGTCACGATGTGACTGCCCTGGACCAACCGGATGCCCTCCGACGTGTTCAGCCGGACGGTGTTCCGCACCACATCCTCGACCCATGGACCGCCCGCGTTGACGATCGCGCGGGCGCGGTGCGCGTGCTGTTTCCCCGTGTCGACGTTTTCGCTCACGATGTGCCACAGGTCACCGTCACGCTCGGCAGACACGACTTTCGTCCTCACCAGGATGCGCGCGCCCCGCTCGGCTGCATCGCGGGCGTTCAGGGCGACCAGCCGGGCATCCTCCACCCAGCAATCCGAATATTCGTAGGCCAGCTTGAACTTGTCGTTCAGGGCCGCACCCTCAGGTGCCGTCCGCAGGTCCAGCCTCGTGGTGCCCGGCAGTATCTCGCGCCCGCCGAGGTGATCGTACATGAACAACCCCAGCCGGATCATCCATGCCGGACGCCTCCCCTTCATCCAGGGCATGACGCGTGTTAGCAACTTCGAGGCGGGCGTCGAGTTCTCGAACCGCATGTCCGGGTGGTAGGGAAGAACGAACCGCATCGGCCAGGATATGTGCGGCATCGCCTTCAGCAGGGTTTCGCGCTCGATCAACGCCTTCTTCACCAGGCCGATCTCGAAATACTCCAGGTATCTCAGGCCGCCGTGAAAGAGTTTTGTCGACGCCGATGACGTGGCGGACGCCAGGTCGTTCATCTCGGCCAGCGTCACCTTCAGCCCCCGGCCCTGCGCATCACGTGCAATACCTGTGCCGTTGATCCCTCCGCCGATCACGAAGATATCGTCGATGCCTTCGTCCATTCCCGCGTCTCCCCTACGAGCACGACGTTCGCTTTCGCTCGCAATGTTCCCTTATGTTCGCTTTTGCAACTGAATTCTGAAGGTGAAACTAGCCCGCCCAAAAGCCAAGGCAAACCAATCGCTTTTGCGAAAAGAAACACACCGGAAACCGCGTTTGTATTTTCGCTTTTTTCGTTTTACGAACACATCGAAGGAACGCGAGATCCGATGACCCAGAACATCCGGCTGAACGACATCCTCGAAATGGCCCGACGCGAGGGCAAGGTGACCACTGATTCGCTGGCGCAATCGTTTGATGTGACGGTTCAAACTGCGCGTCGCGACCTCGGCGCGCTTTGCGAGGCCGGTCATCTGGTCAGGGTCTACGGCGGTGCGGTTCTGCCATCCGGCACCCGGAATATCGGGCGCGACGACCGCAAGTTGCTGCACTCCGAAGGCAAGGAGCGAATGGCGAAGGCGGTCGCAAGGCGTATCCCCGACGGCGCGTCGGTCTTTCTGGACATCGGCACCACGATCGAAACGGTGGCGCACCATCTGGCCCAGCATCGCAACCTGATGGTTATGACCAACAGCCTGCACGCCGGAAACGCGCTCGCCGACGCTCCGGGCGTCGACCTGATCCTGACAGGTGGGCTTCTGCGCTCCGCTGATGGCGGCCTGGTTGGCGAGACCACTGCGGAGTTCGTGCGCCAGTTCCGCCCGGACTACGCGCTTCTGGGGGCCTCGGCGCTCAGCGAGGACGGCGACGCGCTGGACTACGACTTCCGCGAGGTGCGCGTCGCACAGACGGTCATCGGGCTGGCGCGGCGCTCCTACTTGATGGCCGATCACTCCAAGTTTGCCCGTTCCGCTCCCGTCAGGATCGGACGGATCGCCGACTTCGACGCCTTCGTGAGCGACGCAAAGCCGCCCACCAGTGTCCTCGAAAGCTGCCGGGCCGGAAATTGCGAAATCGTGATCGCCGGATAAGTTGAGCCGGGCGACACTTGCGCTATCATGACTTGAAACGGAGGTGTGCCGATGCTCAGACTATTGCTCACATTTGCGCTGAGCATCACCGCAAGCGCCACCTTTGCCCAGGAACGCCGCGCCTCCCACTGTTTCGCCATCGCCGACGCCTCACCCGAGTTGACCTATGTGCGGAAAGCGTCATGGCGCACCCCGATCGCGGACGAGTTCTCGGTGCGGCTGACCTATATCGACCATTCGATGTACCTGATCCAGACCCACGGAGGCTTGACTGCTGTAACGGACTTCACCGGCTTCATCGGCGCGACCGGCATGATGCCGAACCTGGTGACGATGAACAACGCTCACGGCAGCCACTGGACGGCGTTTCCCCATCCTGACATCCAGCACGTGCTGCCAGGTTGGCAACAGGACGGCATGCCAGCCGACCATTACCTCGACCTTGGCGAGATGCTGGTCCGGAACGTGACCACGGACATTCGTGGCGGCTTCGACGGCGTCCGCATCGAAGACGGCAATTCGATCTTCGTCTTCGAGGCCGCGGGTCTATGCATCGGCCACCTTGGTCACCTGCACCATGAACCTTCGGACGAAACGTACGCCGCCATCGGACGTCTGGACGTGGTTATGGCCGCCGTCGACGGCGGCCTGACCGTGGACACGCCGACGATGATCCGCATCGTCAACCGGCTTCGGTCGTCGATCGTCCTGCCGATGCACTGGTTCTCGCGCAGCTCTCTTGACCGTTTTCTCGACGGAGTATCTTCGGACTTCGATATTCGGCGCACCGGAGAGTCGAGCCTGGAGCTGTCGCTGCGGGACCTGCCGTCACGGCCCACTGTCGTGGTTCTGGAGCCGAGGTGGCTCAACGACAGCGAGTGAGTGCGCGCGGGCGGGATCAAACGATCTTGCAAATCGCCCAAAAGAGCTTTGTAAGTCGCCCCGATGCTCAACGATGCCGATGCCCTGTTCGCCGAAAGGCTTTCCGCTGCGCTGCCGGACCTCTCGGTCCGTCCGGCTGATCCATCCTTTCTCGAAGAACCGCGCGGCCTCTACAAGGCACGCCCCGGCTTTGTCGCCCGCCCCGCCTCGACCGAAGAAGTGGCGGATATCGTGCGCGCTTGCGGGCAACACCTGGTCGGCATCGTCCCCTACGGCGGCGGAACCGGGCTTGTCTCGGGTCAGATAAGCACGAATGGGCCCGTGCCCCTGATCGTATCGCTGGAGAAGATGAACGCGATACGTGCGATCTATCCAACCGAAGACGCCCTGGTGGCCGAAGCAGGGGCCACCATTTCGCAAGTTCAGGATGCCGCCGAAGGCATGGGACGTCTCTTCCCGCTCAGCTACGCCAGCCAGGACAGTGCCCGCCTTGGCGGAGCACTTGCCGTGAACTCGGGCGGCCTCAACGTCCTGCGCTACGGGATGGCGCGCGATCTTTGCCTCGGCGTCGAGGCCGTCCTTCCCGATGGACAGATTTTCCACGGCCTGAAACGGCTGCACAAGGACAACACCGGATATGACTTGCGGCATTTGCTGATAGGCTCCGAAGGCACGCTTGGTATCATCACCGCCGCCGCGCTGAAGCTGGCGCCGCGCCCCACTCGAACAGCCACCGCCTTCCTGTCCGTCCCCGGACCCGCCGAGGCGCTGGATCTGTTGTCGCTGTTCCGCGAAGTGGCCGGCGAAGCCATCTCCGCTTTCGAGATCATGTCGCGCGAAGGCTTCGACTTCCTGCGCGAGACCGGAATGGATATGCGCCATCCTCTTGGCGAAATTCCGGAATGGTCTGTCCTGGCCGAACTCGGAACAGGACCCGGAGCCGATCCGGAAGGGATGATACTGTCGATCTTCGAGGCCGCGATGGAGAACGGACTTGTTCTGGATGGCACCATTGCCCAGTCCGGCCAGCAACGGGATGACTTCTGGGCGCTGCGCGAAACCATCCCGGCCGCCAACCGTCGGGTCGGCGCGATTGCAAGCCATGACGTATCGCTTCCGCTGTCCGAACTGTCGGCCTTCATGGCCGAGGCCGGCGCGGCCATCCGCGCCATGGCTCCGGTCCGGATCAATGCCTTCGGCCATCTCGGCGACGGCAACCTGCACTACAACCTCTTCCCGCCCAGGGGTGAGACGCGGGACGCCTTCGGCGACCAGGCCTATCGGATGTCGAACGTGATCCACGACTTGGTCGTCGCAAAGGGCGGCAGCTTCAGTGCCGAACACGGCCTTGGACGCCTGAAGGTCGCCGCGCTCGAACGCTACGGCGACCCGGCGAAACTGTCGGCCATGCGGGCGATCAAGGCCGCGCTGGACCCCAGGGGCATCATGAATCCCGGCGCCGTGCTCGCCACCGGCTAGCAAGCCGTTGCTCATCTGCCGCGGACAGGCCACGCAAGGATCAAATCTCTTGAGCCATGTCGGCGTCCCTGCCAAGGTGCGTCAAAACAACGATCGCGGCAAAGCGATCCATGAAAACGAGGCAGAGATGAACGAGCAGGCAACAGTGATTGCCGAGGATGTGCGTTTGCGCATTCTTCGGGATCCCGACGTCATTCTGGAAGACCCCGCCGTGATGCGCGCACTGATTGCCGCCAACGAACGCGCGATGGGCCACAACATAGTCGATCTTCGTGGCATCGCGATGGAACGGCTGGAAGCCCGGCTTGGCCGGCTCGAAGACACGCACCGTTCGGTCATAGCCGCAGCCTACGAAAACCTCTCGGGGATGAACCAGGTCCATCGCGCGATCATGGCATTCCTCGAACCGACCGAGTTCGAGGCCTTCCTTGCCTGCCTTGCCACGGATGTCGCCGACATCCTGAACCTTGGTGCCGTCCGGCTCGTGCTGGAAACCCATGACGCCGACAAACTTGTCAAGCCGGACTCCGAGGTGTTGGCCCTCGTCCGGCCCGGCTTCGTGGCCGACTATGTCAGCCAGGGCCGAACCGTCCGCCACGTCACGCTGCGCCGCGCAACCGAAATGACCGGTGCCGTCTTCGGCGACCCGGCGGACTGGGTCGGGTCCGAAGCCTGCATCTTTCTTGACTTCGGCGAAGACCGCCTGCCGGGGATGCTGGCTTTTGCATCCGATAACCAGCATCACTTTTCGCCCAACCAGGGGACGGATCTGCTGAGCTTCATGGGCGGCGTCCTAGAGCGCACGATACACCGCTGGCTTCCGTGATCTCATCCGGTCTGGTCGACGCTCTCGACCGCTGGCTTGCCGAGTTGCAGGCCATAGGCGGGCGGGCGCGCAACACGGTCGAGGCCTATCAGACCGACCTTCTTGGCTTCTTCGCGTTCCTTCAGACCTACGAGGGCGACTCACTCGGGACCGGCCATATCGCAAGGCTCGACACCGCGACCATGCGATCATGGATGGCCTACGAAAGAGGGCGCGGGCTTGGTCCGCGTTCCCTGGCCCGAGCCCTTTCCGCAGTTAAGAGCTTCGTCTCGTGGATGGCCGAAAGGGATGGCTTCGATCCGACCTCCGTTCTGATGACCCGCAGTCCGCGCTTCACCCGGAAACTACCCCGTCCACTGGCCGAGGAAGCCGCCCGCGCGATGATCGAGACGGTCGAGATGCAATCGACCACCGACTGGGTGGCGCGGCGCGACATGGCCGTGGTGACACTTCTCTACGGGTGCGGGCTGCGGATCTCGGAAGCTCTCACGCTGACCGGGCGCAACCTGCCGCTGGGCGATGCGATGCGGATCACCGGCAAGGGAGGAAAGGAGCGGATCGTACCCATCATTCCGGTCGCTCGCCGCGCCGTCGAGTCCTACCTTGACGCATGCCCATTCGAACCCGAACCCGATCAGCCTCTGTTTCGTGGAGTCCGGGGCGGCCCCCTTAACCCGCGCCTGATCCAGAAGGCCATGGAGAAATCCCGCGCCCAGTTGGGCTTGCCGGCCACGGCGACGCCCCACGCAATGCGCCACAGCTTCGCCACTCACCTGTTGAACGCGGGCGGCGACCTGCGCGCGATCCAGGAACTTCTGGGCCACTCCTCTCTCTCGACGACACAGGCCTACACCGCCGTGGATACCGCGCGACTGATGGAGGTCTACGAATCTGCTCACCCAAGGGCACGATGAATTGCTTGCGCGGTATGTCATAAGTTCTTTCCATCCTGGTGCCCTCTGCGGCATGAGGGATAAACCATGAAAATCAAGACTAAAGCATACCTCGTCCACTTGCTCACCGCTTCGGGTGCCGTATTCGCAATGCTGGCCATGCTCGAAGCCGCGCAAGGCGACTGGGCCACCATGTTTTTCTGGCTGGTCGTGGCCTTCGCCGTCGATGGCATCGACGGACCGCTGGCGCGCGCGACCGATATCCAGACGAACGCGCCCCGGATAGACGGAGAGCTTCTGGACCTGATCATCGACTACCTGACCTACGTCTTCATTCCGGCCTTCGCCCTGTTCCACTCAGACCTTCTTCCCGGCTGGACCGGATGGTTCGCGATCATCGTCATCACCTTCATGTCGGCGATCTACTTCGCTGATACCCGAATGAAGACCTCGGACTATTCCTTCAGTGGCTTTCCGGGCTGCTGGAACATGGTCGTCCTCGTCCTTTTCGCGATCAAGCCGTCTTTCGAAATCAGCCTCGTCCTGATCTCGATCCTTGCCATAGCCATGCTTCTGCCGATCAAGTTCGTCCACCCCGTTCGGACGCAGCGCTGGCGCTCGGTGACCTTGCCGATGGCTCTTGCCTGGACTTTCTTCGCCGGGTGGGCCGCCTGGGTTTCCTTCGACCCGAACAGCTGGGCGCATTGGGGGCTGATCGTCACCTCGATCTGGTTGCTTGCGGCTGGTGCGGTGCAGCAGGTGATTTACCGCGAGAAGCTCTGACGCGCCAACATCAGGCGTCGAGGAGGGCCAGTGTCTCGCGCGCGATCTGGCGCTCTTCCTCAGCTGGAACGATCCAAGCGGAGACCAGCGAACCTTTCGCGTGAAGCCGCGATTCCCCGCGCCCGTTCGCCTCCGCATCGACCTTCAGCCCCAGCCAGCCAAGACCTTCCATGATTTCGGCCCTGATCCGACTTGAGTTCTCTCCGATCCCCCCGGTGAACGCGATTGCGTCCAGCCCTTCCATCGCGGCGATCAGGGATCCTGCCTGCCGCCGCGCCCAATAGCAGAAATGCCCTACTGCAAAACGCGCGGCCTTGCCTGCATCCGCCTCCAGCGCCGCCATGTCCGACGTCCGACCGGACAGGCCCAGAAGCCCGCTTTCATGGTTCAGAAGTCGTCGTGCGCCTTCGATACCGTGGTCATCCGCCAATCGCAGCACCGCGTTGGCGTCGATTTCGCCTGACCGTGTGCCCATCGTCAGACCGCTGACCGGCGAGTATCCCATCGTCGTTGCCACCGAATGTCCCTCCTTGATGGCCGCGATCGAGGCGCCGTTGCCCAGATGGAACGCCAGAAGCCGGCGGGGCAGAGCCATGCCCGAAACCTCGGGCAGCGCAGAGACCAGCGCCGCATAAGACGTACCGTGAAACCCGTAGCGCCTGATCCCCTTGGCCTTCTCTCCGTCCGGGATGGCATAGCGCGCCGCCACTTCGGGGACGCCGGCGTGAAAGGCGGTGTCGAAGGTCGCGACCTGCGGCAGCGAAGGCGCAATCCGGGCAAGGGCGCGGATCGCAGTCAGATTGTGCGGGTTATGCAGTGGCGCAAGCGGGATGCAGGCCTCTATACCCGCTTCGACCTCTGGCGTGATCCGCAGTGTACACGTCAGCGTCGTTCCGCCATGAACCACCCGGTGCCCCGCAGCTCGAAGCGAGGCGATCTCCAGCCCGAGCCCGTCGAGAATCGCGGCAAGTGCCGCTTGGTGATCTTCCAGCGCCACCTGACGGACGTTGCCGCCGATCTTCAGCCGCGACACGCCGCCGATCTCCACCGCGGCGGCGCGCACCTTCTCCGCAAGCCCGGAATCGAATACGGACACCTTGATCGAGGACGACCCCGCGTTTACGACGAGGATGTCCCCGGACATCTCAGGCGCTGGCCATATCGTCGGCTGAGACCCCCGCAACCGCGACCGGCTTCTTCATTGCATCGCGGCGGAATGGTTCGCCCAGTTCCTGGTTGATCATCGCTTCGATCAACGTGGTTCTTCCATTCTCCATCTGGTCCTTCACGGCCTGCGCCAGCGCGTCCGACAACTCGTCCATCGTCCGCGCGACGACGCCCTTCAGCCCGCAGGCCTCGGCGATTTTCGCATAGGAGACGCCCTCGTCGAGCTCGGTTCCGACGAAGTTGTCATCGTACCACAACGTCGAGTTCCGTTTCTCGGCGCCCCATTGGTAGTTCCGGAACACGATCTGCGTCACCGCGGGCCATTCCTTGCGCCCGATGGCGGTCAGCTCGGTGACCGCGATGCCGAAGGCGCCATCCCCGGCAAAGCCGACGACCGGCACATCCGGGCACGCGATCTTCGCGCCGATGACCGATGGCAGGCCATAGCCGCAAGGCCCGAAGAGGCCCGGGGCCAGGTACTTCCGGCCCTCCTCGAACGAAGGATAGGCATTGCCGATGGCGCAGTTGTTGCCGATGTCGGACGAGATGATCGCCTCTTTCGGCAGGCTCCGCTGGATCGCGCGCCACGCCATGCGCGGGCTCATCCAGTCGGGCTTTGCATTCCGCGCCCTCTCGTTCCACGTCGTACCAGGATCGTCTTCCTCGTGATCCATCGAGGACAACTGCTTCGCCCAGGCGCTTTTTGCCTGGCTGATCCTCGCCATGCGATCCGAGTTGGCATCGAGGTCGGGCAGACGTGCAAGCAGCCCCTCGGCCACCTTCTTCGCGTCGCCGACGATGCCCACTGTCACCTTCTTGGTCAGACCGATCCGGTCGGGGTTGATGTCGACCTGGATGATCTTCGCATCGCGCGGCCAATAGTCGATCCCATATCCGGGCAGGGTCGAGAACGGGTTCAGACGCGTCCCAAGGCAAAGCACCACGTCGGCCTTGCTGATCAGCTCCATCCCGGCCTTCGACCCGTTATAGCCAAGCGGCCCCACGAACAAAGGATGCGACCCCGGGAAGGCGTCGTTGTGCTGATATCCTACGCAGACCGGAGCGGTCAGACGCTCGGCCAGCTCGATCGTTGACGGGATGGCCCCCGCAAGGATCACACCGGCACCGTTCAGGATCACCGGCGACTTGGCGTTCGCCAGCAAGTCGGCCGCCTCGTCCAGCGCCTTGTCACCACCCGAAGGCCGCTCGAATTCCACGATCTTCGGCAACTCGATATCCACGACCTGCGTCCAGTAATCGCGCGGCACGTTGATCTGGGCGGGTGCCGAGGCGCGCTGCGCCTTCAGGATCACGCGGTTCAGAACCTCGGCGATCCGGGTCGGGTCGCGGACCTCTTCCTGATAGGCCACCATGTCCTCGAACAGCTTCATCTGCTCGACTTCCTGGAAACCGCCCTGCCCGATCGTCTTGTTCGCCGCCTGCGGCGTGACCAGCAGCAAGGGCGTGTGGTTCCAGTAGGCCGTCTTCACCGGCGTGACGAAATTGGTGATGCCCGGCCCGTTCTGCGCGATCATCATGCTCATCCGGCCCGAGGCGCGGGTATATCCGTCCGCCATGAAACCACCCGAGCCTTCGTGCGCGCAGTCCCAGAACCGGATACCGGCGGTCGGGAACAAGTCCGAGATCGGCATGAAGGCAGATCCGATGATCCCGAATGCATCGGTGATCCCGTGCATCTGCAGAACCTTCACGAATGCTTCTTCGGTGGTCATCTTCATGGAACATCCTCCCTTGGGGTCGGGCGGAACTTAGGGAGTGCCGCTGCCCCGAAGTAGGGCCAGTTGCAGGCGCCACCTAGAGCCAGACCGGCGCATTCAAACCGTCGGCCTGCGTCATGTCTCGGCAAGCGTGCGGGCGATGATCGCGATCCCCTCGCCGATCCGTTCTTCGGGGATCGAACTGTAGGCCAACCGGAAATAACGCCGGGGCGGATCCCGTCCGGGGAAGAATACGGCTCCCGGCTCGATCAGCACGCTCTTGGAGCGAAGCCTCAGTGCAAGGTCTTCGGTGTCTATCCCCGCGGGAGCCCGCATCCAGAGGCTCGATCCGCCACCGCCACCGCCAGCCACGTCCAGACCAGCCGTCCGTATCGCCTCGGAAATTACCTTGCGCCGTCGACCGAAGGCGTGCGCCATCCGTTTGATCAGCGCATCATAGTGACCAAGCGACATGAAATATGCGGCCGTGCGCTGGATATGTCCCGGCGGATGGCGCAAGAGGATCGACCGAAGCGCGCGCGCTTCCCGAATGAACGCCGCAGAGCCGACGAGGTAACCAAGCCGAAGTCCCGGAAAAAGTGATTTCGAGAACGATCCCACGTGAATGACCCGACCCTCGCGGTCCAGGGATTTCAGCGCCGGGGACGGAGGTGTGACGAAGGACATCTCGAATTCGTAGTCGTCCTCGACCACGACGAAGTTGTCTCGAGATGCCCGCTCCAAAAGCGCCTTCCGCCGTTCGAGAGGCATCGTCACCGAGGTCGGACAATGGTGGCTCGGCGTGACGAACACCACGTCCGCACCCTGCGGAATCCGGTCGGCCAGCAAGCCCAGCTCGTCGACCGGGATCGGAATGGTCTCGCAACCGGTTTCGGCCAGGATACTTGAAAGGCCGGGATAGCAGGGGCTCTCTATCACGGCCTTGCGACCCCGACCCAACAGAACTTCCGCCGCGATCCAAAGCGCATTCTGCGCTCCCATCGTCACAAGGATCTCGTCTGGCCCCGCCAGGATGCCGCGCCGTGGCAGCGAATGGCGCGCGATGAACTCGATCAGCTTCGCGTCGTCGCGTTCGAACTGGTCCGAGGTCATCGCGTCGAATTCCCGCTGGCCCAGCGCCTGAAGCGCGCAAAGCCGCCAGTTGGCGTGGTCGAACAGTGTCGGGTCGGCCTGCCCGTAGATGAAAGGATAGCGGTAGCTTTGCCAGTCGGACGGCTTGTCGATCTGTGGCAGGTCGGAGAAGCGGGTCCCGATGATCCGGCCCCAGTCCACGGTGTCGTGCCGGGGTTGACCGCTGCCCTTCAGGCGCGGCTGCGGCGCCGTATCGGAAACGAAGTAGCCCGAACGACCCTTCGAGACGATGTAGTCATCGGCCTGCAACTCGGTATAGGCCAGCGTGACGGTGATCCGGCTGATCCCCAGATGCCGCGCCAGTCCGCGGCTGGACGGCAACTTCTCACCGGGACGAAACCGCCCCGAAAGAATACCCTCGGCAACCATCGACTGGATCTGCTTCTGAAGCGTCCCCTCGAAGGCTGGATCGAGGAAAAAGGTATCTTCCGAGATGGTCATGAGAACTGGACCTAAATGTTCCAGAGATCATAAGGCCAGATTGGCCGGGCGCAAGCGATCCCGACAAAAGCGGCCCCTCCCGAAGGGAGGAACCGGACTGCCCGCTCGGAGGTCGACTATTCGCCGGCGACGCGCAAATGAGGATTGAACCGCGTGTTCTTGGCAACCGTGAACTGCCCGCGCTCGAGCTTCTGGAACTTGCCTTGGCGCAGAAGCTGGCCGAAGGACCGAAGTCCGTCCTCTCGCGTCAGCTTCAGCGCCGGATCGACCCGCGCTACGCGCTTCATGATCTCGGGACGCGAAAACGAAGGTTGTCCTTCGACGAATGCCGTGTAGGCAGCCGCGGCCTCGAGTAGCTCGGACAGTTCCTTGGCACCCATCGCCTTGACGAAGCCCGCGAACCCTTCGCCATCTTCGTACGGTTTCGGCAAGACCGAAGCGGGCTTCGGCGTGGCACGCACGTCATCCACACGCTGCGACGAGACCAGGACAAGGGGCGCTACCGAAGCCATTCGGCCCGATGCGTCCTTGACCGGGGACCGCGAGACTTTGCCCACGACTTCCGAGAGCGCATCCCTGTAAGGCTCTTGCTCGGCGGCGGCCTCGTCTTCCGGGGTCATGACCCGGCGCGATACCAGGCGATCGGCTTTCGTCGCAGCCACGGCAGCACGCATCTGCGAGATCACGCGGCGCCGACGGATCCCCTCGCCCTCATTCATCTTGTTGTCGGTTTCAGCAAGAATCCGACCGACATCGTTCTCGGACTCGGTGATCGACGTCAGCGGACGCGACACCCGGCGCGAAGTTGAA
>CAZRNL010000020.1:0-17972 GCA_964601395.1 uncultured Silicimonas sp.
CACAGAAAGAAAGCCTTGGGAATCCCGAATCCGATCAAGGTCGACACGCTCTAGGATACAAGGCTGGAGACGTGTTCCGTATCGATTGAAAGACGTCCACCATGCCGAGTGGATTCCCACCGCACCGTCGAATAGTGGAACAAAACCGTCCAAATTGGTCTTGTTACACTATCAGCAAAGGGAGACGGAACATGACCACACGCAGAACCATTCTTGGATTCGCCGCTGCGGCGGGAATGCTGGCGGCAGGTGTCGCTCAGGCGCAAGATATGCAGTTCTTCCGGATCGGGACAGGCGGCACGGCAGGCACCTATTACCCAATTGGTGGCCTTCTTGCGAACGCGATTTCCAACCCGCCCGGCGCCCGCGCCTGCGACGCCGGCGGCAGCTGCGGCGCTCCGGGTGTCGTTGCGACGGCGGTGTCCTCGAACGGCTCCGTCGCCAACATCAACGGCATCGCCGGCGGAACGCTGGAATCCGGGTTCGTCCAGTCAGACGTCGCCACTTGGGCGCATTCCGGTACCGGGATCTGGGAGAACCAGGCTGCGGTCGACAAGCTGCGCGCCATCGCGTCGCTGTATCCGGAATCGATCCACTTGGTTGCCGCCGCGGATGCGGGCATCACCTCGGTCGCCGATCTGTCCGGCAAGCGCGTCTCGTTGGATGAGCCGGGCTCCGGAACCTTGGTCGACGCCAAGATCATCCTCGGCGCCTATGGCCTGTCCGAGACCGACGTGCAGGCAGAATACCTGAAGCCGGACCAGGCCGCCGATCGGATGCGCGACGGCGCGATGGACGCATTTTTCTTCGTCGGCGGCTTCCCGGCCGGCGCGATTGCGGAACTCGCCAGCCAGGATGACATCATCCTGGTGCCTATCGACGGCGAGGGGGCCGAGAAGGTGATTGGCGACTATCCTTTCTTCGCCTCCGATCTGGTTCCTGCGGGCACCTATGAAGGGGTCGATCAGGACGTGGCCACGATCTCGGTCGGGGCCCAATGGGTGACTTCCACCGACCAGTCTGAGGATCTGATCTACGAGATCACCAAGGCGTTGTGGAACGATCAGACCCGCGCGATGCTGGATGCAGGTCACGCCAAGGGCAAATCGATCACGCTGGAATCCGCGTTGGACGGGATTGGCATTCCGCTGCACCCGGGTGCAGAGAAGCTCTACCGCGAGGTCGGCGCGCTGCAATAGGCCAAGGCGACCATCATGCCGGCGCTTCGCGGCGCCGGCATTCTCACTGACAGGAGAGTGGCATGGCCGAACGAGGGGGCAGCGAGGCGCCCGAAACGCTGAGCGCCGAGGAGCTTCGGGCGATTGAGGAAAAATTCGATTCCGAGGTCCGTTTTCGCCCGCTGCCGAAAGGCTTGATGTGGGTGACCGCGGGCCTGCTGTTCTTCCTGTCGTGCTATCACTATTACACCGCCGGTTTTGGCATCCCGCGCCGGACCACTCATGGCGGGCTGCACCTGGCCTTTACCCTGGCGCTCATATTCCTGTCTTTTGCCATTTGGGGTCGAGGAGGCGCTCTTCCGAACCGGCCGCTGACACCGTTTGGCCTGCCGCTATGGGACTGGCTGCTGGGCATCGCTGGGGTGACAGCGGCGCTATACGTGCCTCTGACCTATGAAAGCATTGCTTTCCGGGTCGGCAATCCGTTGCCGCTCGATGTCGCGATGGGCACAATTCTGATAGTTGTCTTGCTGGAGGCAGTGCGCCGCTCGATGGGCTGGCCGCTGCCGGTGATCGCGCTGATATTCCTGGGCTATGCCTATTTCGGTCAATCCATGCCGGGCGTGCTTGTGCATCCCGGGGCCGACTGGCGGGGCATCGTCAACCATCTCTACATGACAAGCCAGGGGATCTACGGCACGGCCCTGGCGGTGATCTCCACCTATGTGTTCCACTTCGTCCTGTTCGGCGTTCTGGCGACGCGGATCGGTCTGGGTCAGTTGTTCATCGACCTGGCCTCGGCCCTGGCCGGGCGCTTTGCCGGAGGGCCGGCCAAGGTTTCGGTTGTGTCCTCGGCGATGCTCGGTTCGATCTCGGGTTCGTCGATTGCCAATACGGTCACCACGGGTTCGCTCACCATCCCCGCGATGATCCGCATCGGCTATCCCCGTCACTTCGCGGCCGCGGTCGAGGCCGCCGCTTCGACCGGCGGCCAGATCACGCCCCCTGTTATGGGTGCCGTCGCGTTCCTGATGATCGAGTACCTGGGCCTTCCGCTGACCACGATCCTGACCGCGGCCCTTGTGCCGGCATTCATGCATTTCTTCGGCGTCCTTGTGCAGGTCCATCTGGAGGCCCGCCGACGTGGGCTGCGCGGGTTGACCAAAGAGGAACTGCCCGACGCCTGGAAAGTCTTCAAGGCCGGCTGGCTGACGATGCTGCCGCTGATCGTGCTGGTCTGGGTGCTGCTTTCCGGGATGACCCCTTATGCCGCGGCGTTCTGGGGTATCACCACCGCGATCGGTGTACTGATCGTGCAAAGCCTGCTGACACTGCCGCTGGTCGAGGCGGCCCGCAATGTGGCCCGCGGCGTTTTCGACGGTTTCGTTCTGGGCGCCAAGTACTCGCTGTCGGTAACCGCCGCTGCGGCGCTGGTTGGAGTCATCATCGGGATCGTGACGCTGACCGGCGTCGGCTTCAAGATCGCCTTCATGGTCACCGGGATCGCCGCAGAATGGGCCGCAACGGTCACCGGCTGGCTGTCGGTCTTGCCATTCGAGGTGATGACCCAGCCAACGCTGACCCTGCTGTTCACACTGCTGCTGACCGCCGTGGTATGCGTCGTAATGGGCTGCGGGATTCCGACCACGGCGAATTACCTGATCATGATAGCGGTTGCGGCACCAATCCTCGGTCTTTTGGGCGTCCAGCCGCTGGTGGCGCATTTCTTCGTGTTCTACTATGGAGTCCTCGCCGACATCACGCCGCCAGTCGCGCTGGCCGCCTATGCCGCCGCCGGTATCGCCAATGCCAACGCATTCAAGGCCGGCAATACTGCCTTCCGGCTTGGCATGGGCAAGGCGCTCGTGCCTTTCGTCTTCGTCTTCTCACCGTCGCTCCTGATCGTGGTCGAAGGCTTCACCTGGGAGAGCTTCATCCTCGCCGCCGGTGGTGCAATGCTGGGTATCTGGGCGCTTTCAGCGGCCTTTGCCGGCTGGTTGTTTGCCCCGGTCCACTCCTGGGAGAGGGCACTGCTGGCGGTGGCCGCGATCCTGCTGGTCGCGCCCGATCTGGTGGCCACACTGATCGGCCTGGCGCTCATCGCCCCGGTAGTGATCCGACAGCGCGCCGGGCTGGGTCGGTCGGCGCCGACCTGACGTCGGGGCCCTCATCGGCGACATGAGGTCTGATCGGGTCTCAGAGATCTTCACAATGGCCAGACGAAAAGCAGCATAGGCACGCTGACTGCAACGACCAGTATTTCCAGCGGCAGGCCAAGTTTCCAGTAGTCACCAAAGCCGAACCCGCCTGGTCCCAGGATCAGAGTGTTGTTCTGATGGCCTATCGGGGTCAGGAAGGCGCATGAGGCGCCGATTGCGACGGCCATCAGGAAACTGTCAGGGTTGACACCCAGCGCCGAGGAGATGCCAAGAGCTATGGGGCACAAGACAGCAGCGGTGGCGGCGTTGTTCATCACGTCCGACAGGAACATCGTGGTGACCAGAACCACCACCAATGCCGCAATCGCATTGCCCTGAGCGACCGTGTCGACCAGAAACTGCGCCAAGAGTTCGGCGGCACCCGTGCTTTGCATCGCGCCCGCAACCGGAATGAGCGCCGCCAGCAATACGATCACCGGCCAGTCTATCGATGTGTAGATCTGACGCAGCGGCACCGTGCGCAGTACCATGGAGGCCAGAACACCAAGCGCAAAAGCCACCGCCGCCGGGAGAATGCCGAAGGTGACCAGCACGATCGCCCCCAACATGATTGCGGCAGCGACCATCGCCATGCGCTTGTCCGGCATGCGCAGGTCGCGCCCGCCAAGAGGCACGCAACCCGTGTCGCCGATGAACCAGGTCACGGCATCAGCAGGACCCTGGACCAATAGCAGATCACCGGATTTCAGCTTGAGCGTCCGCAAGCCGGATCGCGGCGGGCGTCCTTCCCGCGAAACGGCAAGCAGGTTCAATCCATAGCGCGTCCGCAGATGCATCTCCTGGGCCGAGCGTCCCACAATGCTCGCCCCGGGAAGCACCGCCAGTTCGCGAAGCACGATTTCGCTATCGCTCTGGCTTTGCGGATCGGGATCATCGTCGGGCGCCGGGTCGTCCGTTTCTTCCGATTTCGCCGGAGTTTTGTCGGTCGTTTCGCCGTCGCCGTTATCGGACGGGGCGACCAAGGACTGCTCCAGCTTAATGTCGAACACCGAAAGCGCCTGTGCGAGTGCATCGACCTCGGCTTCGAGAACCAGAATGTCATCGGCGCGAATGCGTCTTCCGCCATGCGGTGCGGTCATCCGCACTTCGTTGCGCACAAGACCGACGATCTGGACATCGTTGTCCTCGATCTCGCGCTCGAACTCTCGCAAGGTAAAGCCGACGGCCTTGCTGGTTTCGGGCACGCGAAGTTCCGTGAAATAGGCACCTGTATCGAAACTCTCGCCGGTTGCGGATTTTCGGGCCGGGACCAGACGCCAGCCGACCGCAGCCACAAAGACAACTCCGGCAACGGCGACGGCAACACCGACAGGTGCAAAATCGAAAATGGCAAAGTGGCCAAGACCGGCCTCGGCTCGAAACCCCGAGACGATCAGGTTCGGCGGTGTACCTATCAGGGTCGTCATGCCGCCCAGAATGGTGCCGAAAGCTACCGGCATCAGCACTTGGCCTGGCGTCATTTTCAACCGATCCGCCAGTTGCACCGCGATCGGCATCAAGAGAGCCATTGCCCCGACGTTGTTCATGAACCCGGACAGTGCCGCTCCCAGACCCATCAGGGCTACCATGCTTCCCGACCGCCCCGCATTGCGCGGCAGAACACTGCGCGCCAGCCAATCCACGGCACCTGTGTTGCGCAAACCCTGACTGAGGATCAGCACGCAAGCCACTGTAACGACAGCCGGATGACCGAACCCGGCGAAGGTATATTCAGCGGGGACAAGGCCTGCGATCACGCAGGCCATCAATGCGGCAAGAGCCACCACATCATGTCGAAACCGTCCCCAAAGAAACAGTCCCATCGTGCCGATCAGAACACCGGAAATCAAAATCTGGTCGGTGCTCATGAAGACCTACCCTGTGGGTCCGAAAGACTCCGCCCGTCCTCAGCCGGTCAAAAACACAGTCCACAAGGACAAGCATCCTCGATGACACCCAAGCCTCGAAAATCTTGGACAGGCAATCACCGACCCGAATATATCCAACCGTGCCGAGCTTAAAGGGACTTTTGCCGGAGGAGGGGCCAGAAGCTGAAATCGTCGCATTCCAAGGCATCATTCGATGGCCGAGTAACGCCAGTCCTCGGAGAGCTGTCTGCACAGCCAGACGGGCTACATGAGCCAGGTCAGCCGGTTGTACGCGGCCGAATGACATCAGGAAAATTCAAGAAGGGAGCCATTATGGCAACATGGATCGACGCCTGCGCCACCGACGACATCGAAGAGGAAGATCTGATCCGCTTCGATCACGACGGACGCACCTTCGTCATCTACCGCAGCCCCGACGACGCGTTTTTCTGTACCGACGGGCTATGCACGCATGAAAAGGTGCATCTCGAGGACGGTCTCGTGATGGACCATGTGATCGAGTGTCCCAAGCACAATGGCCAGTTCGATTACCGTACGGGGGAGGCTCTCCGTGCGCCTGTCTGCGTGGATCTGGGTACCTATCCGGTCAGGGTCGAGAACGGGCGTGTTCTTATCGACTTGACGGAACCGTAGTGACGCAAGCATGACATCCATCACGATAGGTCTTTGCCGATATCCCGCGATGAAGGCGAAAGACCGCAGGATCAAGATATCCTGGACTTTGGATTTGTGTTTCCAATTGGACGGTTTCGGGATTTTGTGTGGGATGGGCCGGTCGGCGCAGCCGGAGGCAATTGTGGGCGCGCGTCCGTTGACAGGACCCGGGGGCCATTCCCAAGCTTGCGGTTGCAAGCGGCGATCAGGGAAACCGCCCGCCAGGCAACACGAGGTAAGCGGAATAGATGAGCATCGACAAAAGGATAGTGGACGACCTTGTGGCGAACGATATCTCGTTCGTTACAACTGTGCCTTGCAAGCAGCTGGCTGGCGTGATCGACGAGGTCGAGCGGCGCGAGGAGATTTTCCATATCCCCTCGAACAAGGAAGACGAGGGCATGGGCCTGTGCGCGGGTGCCTGGATGGGCGGCAAGCGCCCGGCGATCATCATGCAGAACACGGCCATCGGGGTGACGATAAACACGCTGGCGACGCTGATCCAGTACTACCGGATGCCGCTGCCGATGCTGATCTCCTACCGGGGCGAACTGCGTGAGCCGGTGGCCTGCCAGGTCGAAATGGCGGTGCATACCAAGGCGCTTCTGGCCCAGATGAACATCCCGACCTACCACTTCCACAAGCAGGCCGATGTCGAGGAACTCGACATGATCCTGAAATACACTTTCATGTGCAACAAGCCCGTCGCCATCCTGACCGACGCGAGCTTCTGGGGAGGCTACGGCGACCAATGATCCGTTCCGAGATCCTGAAGGACATCGCGCCGATCATAAGGGACCACCTGGTGATCTGCAATATCGGCATCCCGAGCCAGGAGTTGCACGCCATCGACGACCAGCCGACGAATTTCTACATGCTGGGCACGATGGGCCTGGCCTCGTCCATCGGTCTCGGCCTGGCGCTGGCGCAGCCGAAGCAGGTGATCGCCATTGACGGGGACGGCTCGGTCCTGACCAATCTCGGCACGCTGCCGACGATCGCCAACAACGTGGCGGACAATTTCATCCTGCTGATCGTGGACAACGGATCTTATGGCTCGACCGGGGATCAGCCGACCTATGCGGGGCGCAAGACATCGCTGGCGCGGGTCGCAGAAGCATGTGGTTGCGAGCGGGTCATCGAGTGCCGGGCGGAGGAGACGGGCCGGGTTCTTCGGGAGGCGCTGGAGGCGCGGAAGATGACGGTGATCGTCTGCAAGTGCGAGAGCGGCAACGCGAAGATGCCGGTCATCACGATGGACCCGGTCGTCATCCGCGACAGGTTCATGAAGGCCGTCGCGTCCTGATCCGGGTATGAGTCTGAGGGAGGAGTTATGATCAAATCCGTGAAAATCGCCGTCACGGCGCTGGCTGTTGCCGCAGGACCGGCCCTGGCCGAATAAACGGACGTTCATATGTTCCGCGGAGAAAGACCGCTTTCCGCCGTGAAACGGCGCTTCGTCGGAGCGCCTTCGCCGCGTTAGAGCTTTCGACAGACCGGCGTCCGTGCCTGCAAACCCCTCCATTGGTGCTCTAACGGCGGCAATGCAGTACCCTGACGCAGTTTACTGGGCCAGGTGCTGGCGAGGTGGTGTCGCACCGGATCCAGAGGCAAGCATTTCGTCACTTATTACAAAAGCGCCTTGAGATGGGCGACCACGCTCCGCGCGAGCGCCCCGGGCTCGTAGCCACCTTCCAGTATCGAAACGATCCGTCCCTCGGAATGCCGCTTCGCGATGGTGACAAGTTGGCTGGTGAGCCAGCCATAGTCCGCTTCCACCAAAGCCAGCGACGACATGTCGTCCAATACGTGCGCGTCGAAACCTGCCGAGATCAAAAGCATGTTCGGTTGGAAGGCATCGAGCGCGGGAAACCAGTGCTCCGCGACCGCCTCGCGGAACGCGGGCCCTGCCGTGCCCGCAGGAAGCGGTACGGCAACGAGGTTGGCCGTATCGGATTCATGCCCCGTGAACGGGTAGAACGGATGCTGGAACGACGAGCAGAAAAGAACGCGCGGCTCGTTTGCGAAGATGTCCTCGGTCCCGTTGCCATGATGGACATCGAAGTCGACGATGGCGACACGGGACAGGCCATGCGCCTCAAGCGCGTGCGCCGCAGCCACGGCGACGTTGTTGAAGAGGCAGAAGCCCATCGCCCTGTCGCGCTCGGCGTGATGGCCGGGCGGGCGGACCGCGCAGAAGACCGGATTGGCCTCTCCCGACATAACAAGATCCACGCCCATGACCCCGGCGCCCGCGGCCCGTAGAGCCGCGTCGAGCGTGCCGGGCGACATCACCGTGTCGCCGTCTATCTCGACCGATCCGCTTTCCGGCGCGGCCGCGAAGACGCGATCGACATGCGCCGCGCCATGGACGCGGAGGAGTTGCTCGCGGCTGGCTTTCGGCGCGTCGTATCGAACGAAGACGAAATCGAGACCGGACATGATGAGCTGGTTCGAGATCACCTCGAGCCGCTCGGACGTCTCCGGGTGGAGGCCGCCCGTGTCGTGGACCAGGCAATCGTCGTGCGAGATGTAGCCGAGCATCGCCTCAGAGCCAGCGGTCGACGGCGAGGATATCCAGATCGTCCGGCAACCGGCTTTGAGTAAAGCCGAGCTCCTTGATAAGCGCGAGCATCCTGTTATTCTCCTTCAGCACGGTTCCCTCGATCCGGGTCAGGCCGTGATCGCGCGCGGCATCCATGAGCGCCTTCATCAGACGCGTTCCCAACCCCTGGTGCTGAATCTCGTCGGATACCACGATCGCGAACTCGCAGCTTTGCCTGTCGGGGTTGATGATGTAGCGCGCGACGCCGACCTGTTTCGGCCCGGACGGGTCATCGACGATGGCCACAAGTGCCATTTCGCGGCGGTAGTCGATTTGGGTGAAGCGGACCAGCATCTCGGGAGAAAGCTCGCTGACGGCGCCCATGAACCGAAAGCGCTTTGCTTCCTCGGACAACTCGCGCACGAACGACGCTTCGCCGTCCGCGTCCTCGGGCCGGATCGGCCTGATTGTGAGGGGCGTGCCGTCCCGAAGGTGGTCTTGGGTGACAAGGTGCCGGGGATAGGGGTGGATCGCCACATGGTCATAGGGCCCGTCCTTTGCGGGCGGCCTCGCGACGGCGATGCGCGCGTCGACGGCGATGACGCCCTGCGGCCCGGCGAAGAGCGGGTTGATGTCGAGTCCCGTGACGCTCGGCATCTCGCAGACCAGTTCCGAAACCTTGAGCAGCACGTCCACGATCGCGGCGCTGTCGACCGCGGGCCGGTCCCGAAACGCCGAGAGGAGACGCGAGACCCGTGTCCGGTCGATCAGGCGCCGAGCCAGAACCTCGTTCAGAGGCGGCAGACCGACAGCGCTGTCGCGAAGAATTTCGACCATCGTTCCGCCCGCGCCGAACAGGATGACAGGTCCGAAGATGGCGTCCCGACTGACGCCGATGACGAGTTCCCGCGCATCCTCGGACCGCGCCATGTGCTCGACCGTTACGCCGCGAATGTCGGCGTCGGGTCGCGCAGTTCGCGCGCTTTCGACGATGCTGCGGAAGGCCAGTTTGGCGTCGGCAGCGTTCAGGACGCCCGTGCGCACGCCGCCGACATCGGTCTTGTGGACGATCTGGGGAGAGCTGACCTTCATCGCGACCGGGAAGCCGACGGTTTCGGCCGCGACCAGCGCTTCGTCCGCGTCCTTTGCCTCGATCGTGACGTTGATCGAAATTCCAAAAGCACGCAGGACGGCCTTCGACTCGATGTCCGACAGCATCGTCCGCCCCTCGTCCAGCGCGGCCTCGACGATCATTCGCGCGCCCGCGATGTCGTACGGGACGGTTTCGGTCAGTGGACCGGGCGTCTCGAGCGAGAGCCTCCGGTTCCGGTCATACTGGGCAAGATAGGAAAATGCTTCGACAGCCTGCTCGGGCGTCGTGAAATCGGGAATGCCGCTCGCCGAGAGAAGAGCGCGTCCCTTTGCCACCGCGGTCTCGCCCATCCAGCAGGCCAGCAGCGGCCTCGTGTTGTCGGCCGACGCGGCATCGACGACTGTCTGCGCGGCCTTTGTGGCGTCGGTCATCGCCTGGGGCGTCAGCATCACGAGGATCCCGTCGTAGGCCGGGTCCGCAAGCGCGGAGGAAACCGCCGCGCCATAGTCCTCTGGAGAGGCGTCGCCGAGAACGTCGATTGGGTTCGATCGCGACCAGAATGCGGGGAGCGTTCCGTCGAGAGCGGCAAGGGTTTTCGCTGAAGGAGCGGGCAGGTCGATGTTCAGATCGCCCGCCCGGTCGGCGGCCAGGACGCCGGCGCCGCCTCCGTTGGTGGATGATGCCCAGCCGGTTGCCGCGGCTGCGTTTGCCCGCCGACAGCACTTCGGCGGCGGCGAAAAGCTGGCCGAACCCGTGCACCCGCACCGCACCCGCCCGGCTGAGGGCGGCGTCGAAGACGTCGTCGTCGCCGATCAGTGCCCCGGTGTGGGTATGCGCGGCTTGAGAGCTCTGCCGATGACGACCCGCCTTCAGGACGACCACGGGCTTTGACTGCGTCGCCCGACGAAGCGCTGAGATGAAGGCCTGCGAGTCTCGGACCCCCTCGACGTAGAGCAGGATGGCACTCGTCTTGGGATCGGTGGCGAGGAAGTCGATCATGTCGCCGAAATCGACGTCGAGCGAATTTCCCAGCGACACCAGCGCCGAGAAGCCCAGGTGGTGCGGTTCGGCCCAGTCGGAAATCGCCGAGCACAGCGCGCCTGACTGCGAGATCAGGGCAAGTCGCCCAGGCGGGGTCTTCGATCGAAGGAACGTCGCGTCCAGGCCCAGATGCGGCCGAACGAGTCCCACGCAGTTGGGGCCCATGACGCGGACGCCCGCCCTGCGCGCAGCATCCAGAAGCCCTGCCGCCAGTTCCGTGCCGCCATCGCTGTCGCCGAAGCCGCCCGACAGAACGATGGCGTTCCGGGTTCCCGCAGCTCCGCACTGAGCAATGATGCCGGGGACGGTGACGGCAGGTGTCGCCACTACGGCGAGGTCGATGACTTCTCCCACGTCGGCCAGAGTTGCATAGCACTTCCGGTCGCCGATCTTCTTGTGCTTTGGGTTGATGGGGAAGATTTTACCCTCGAAGCCGCCAGCGAGCAGGTTGGCGAAGACCCGCGCGCCCACACCCGCCGACGTCCCGCTTGCACCGAAGACGGCGACGGAGCGAGGATTGAGCAATTTGTCGAGCTGACTGCGTTCCACCTGCCGCTACCTTCGTCCTCAAGCTTTGATTGTCCGGTGCGTCAACTTAGCCAACGGCATGACGTCATGCTTTGATGTTCGTCAATAGAGGAGCTGAAGGCCGCTCGCGCGTGCCCCCGGTCAACACGACAGTCAGCCCCCAGAGACTTTGCTCAGAAAGCGCCGGATAGTCCCCGGATCAGAGACGGAATGTGAGGATTCAGCCTCAAGTATCTCTCGTAACTTACGGATAAGAAGAAACTATCTCGCAAGCGCGAAACCTCGTTGGCTCAATGGAAGGTGAGTGGTGGTGGTCGCAGTACCGGGCGAACCCGTCTCTTCTCCGGTTTCCCTGTTTTACAGGGAAAAAACAGGGAAAGTCTGCGATATGGGGCTTTTTGTCCTTATACTTGGGGTGTTCGCTCGAATTCCACGCGGTTCTGTAATGGGTTATGACGTGTTTCCCTGTTCCTGAAAGAACAGGGAAAGCGGTCTGTCGATCAGGGAAGGAATGGGGGAGAACAGGGAAGAGCGTTCGCAGTCAGCCTGCGCTCATCTTGTGCCTTCCTTGGGGCGAACTACGAGATCATGTATAATCTGATTGACTTTTTCATGCAGCTTATTTAGGTCTCCTTGCCTGGTCTGAGAGCCAATGACCTCGCGCGGCGAGAGCTGTGTTGGGGTTGCGTGATGCGAAACATTGGCAGGTAGGGCTTAGTGACGGCGCGACGCCGGATGGGTTCGGATTTTGGGCGCGAGGCCCTTTTCCGAGAATATTCATCCCGGAGCCCGTTACGACATGAAGAGAGGCTCCAAGATACAGGAGCCTTTTTTGATGGGCCTCAGACTTCAGACCGACTATCGTTCACCGGATTCGATCCGTGCCAACCATCGCAATGCGCGCACCCATGACCGACGTCAGATCGACCAGATCGCAAAGTCGATCCGGGCGTTTGGGTTTACCAATCCAATCCTTATCGACGAGACGGACAGGATCATCGCTGGTCATGGCCGTCTGGCGGCCGCACAGCAGCTCGCGCTGAACGAGGTACCGGTCATCCGGATCGCACACCTGACCGATCCGCAAAAGCGTGCGCTTATGATCGCGGACAACAAGATCGCACTGAATGCCCGCTGGGACATGGATATCCTCGCGGCCGAGCTGGCGGAGCTCTCGTCGACGGAGGTCAACCTCGACATCGACCTGACCGGGTTTGAGATGGGCGAGATCGACGTGATCCTGGAGGGTGTGGGGCAGACGGGGGTCGAAGACGCAGAGACCGCGCCGTTGCCCGATCGAGCTCTACCCGGGATCACCCGGCGCGGGAACATCTGGCGGTTGGGCCCACATCGAGTCATGTGCGGCGATGCCCTGTCAAAAGATGATCTGGACGCTCTCATGGACGGCGATGTCGCCACCGCCGGCTTTCTCGACCCGCCGTATAACGTCCCCGTGAACGGACATGTGTCCGGAAAGGGACGCGTCCGCCACCGCGAGTTCGTCCAGGGCTCGGGAGAGATGAGCAGGGAAGCGTTCGAAGCGTTCCTTTTGGAGGCGTTTGCCAATGCCGCCCGTGTGAGCCGCGACGGCGCTGTGTGGTTCGCCTGCATCGATTGGAGGCACTTGGGCGAGATGCTTGTGGCAGGGCGGCAGGCGTTTGGGGATATGCTGAACCTCTGCGTCTGGGCCAAGACCAACGGTGGGATGGGTTCGCTTTATCGCTCGCAACACGAGCTCGTATTTGTGTTCCGCACAGGTAGGGCAGGGCATCAGAACAACGTCCAACTTGGTCGTTATGGGCGCAACCGAACGAACCTTTGGACCTATCCGGGCGTCAATGTCTTCCGTCCCGGACGGACCGAGGAATTGCGGGCCCATCCCACCGCCAAGCCGGTGGCGATGGTCAGGGATGCCCTGATGGATGTCTCTAAGCGCGGGGACATCGTGCTGGATACCTTCCTAGGGGGCGGGGCGACCTTGATGGCCGCCCATGACTGCAGCCGCATTGCCCGGGGACTCGAGCTTGATTCACTCTACGTCGACGTGGCGCTGAGGCGATGGCGCACGGTCACGGGCGAGGACCCGATCCGGGAGTGCGACGGGGGAAGCTTCAGCGAGCTTGAGGCGCGTGCGGCTGAGGAGGCGTCGTCATGAGTTCGTCAGATGACGGATATGAGGTTGGCAAAGGCAAACCTCCCAAGTCCACCCAGTTCAAACCTGGCCAGTCGGGCAACGCAAAGGGTCGTCCCAAGGGACGGCGCAATATGGCAACCGAGATCGAGGAGATCCTGACCGCTCCGGTCCCTATCTCCGAGAACGGGCGCAAGCGCAAGGTGACGAGCCGCATGGCGGCACTCATGAAGCTGCGGAAGAAGGCGCTCGAGGGCGATGGCCGCGCCCTGGATCGCTACCTGGAGCTCGCGCTGGCCCACGCTGCAGACGAGGCGGCTGCCGCCGGCGAGCGCACTCTGTCCGGGCACGAGGAAGAGATCCTCGCGCGGTTCATCGCCGCCGTCGCGCCACCGCCTGAGAGGCTGGGGCAGGCGGGCGAGGGGGAGCACACCGGCGATGCAGACTGAGTTCGACGCGAGAGACGCATTCCGGGCGCTCGTCCGGACGGATCTCTCCAGCTTCATTCAGCGCAGCTTCGCCACGGTCGATCCCGGTACATCGTACCTGCACAGCTGGCACATCGACGCCATCGCGCATGCGCTCGAAGGGGTGGTCTCCGGCGAGGTCACGCGGCTCATCGTGACAATGCCGCCCCGATCGCTGAAGTCGATCGCGATCTCTGTGGCCTTTCCGGCCTGGCTTCTTGGCCTCAATCCGCGGCTCAGGATCATGGCGGTGTCCTACTCCGAGGGCCTCGCCGAGAAGCTCGCGAGCGACTGCCTGAAGGTGATCGAAGCACCATGGTACCGGGAGGCGTTCCCGGCAACCGGGATCGCGCGGGGCAGGGGAGCGCGGTCGGACTTCGAGACCACGCGCGGCGGCGGACGGTTCTCGTCCTCCGTCGGGGGAAGTGTCACCGGCCGCGGCGGGGACGTCATTGTGCTCGACGACCCACACAAGCCGGACGAAGTGGGCTCCGATCTACGACGGCAGGCTGTGCTTGACTGGTACCGATCCACGCTTCTGAGCCGCCTGAAAGACCCGGTCTGTGGTCCCATCGTCCTCGTCCAGCAACGCATCCATGAGGCCGACCTTGCCGGCCACCTGCTCGAGCAGGACGGATGGCGTCATCTCAACCTCCCAGCGATGGCCGAGGAAGACTGCGAGATCCCCCTCGGGCGACGGGGCCCCCGGCGTTGGAGGGCGGGCGAACTGCTGCACCCGGAGAGATTGCCTGCTGACGTGCTCGAGCGCCGGAAGTCCGAGCTAGGCTCCTACATCTTCGCGGCGCAATACCAGCAACGCCCGGCTCCCCTGGGCGGTGGTATCGTAAAATGGCAGTGGTTCCGCACTCACGTGACCCCGCCCAGGAGGCAGTCCGGCGACCTTGTCTTGCAGAGCTGGGATGCCGCCACGAAAGCGGACCAGGCGAACGACTACTCGGTCTGTACGACGTGGCTTGTACGCGGCCAGCAGGCGTGGCTCGTCGATCTGTTCCGGGCCAAGCTGGAATACCCTGAGCTCAGGAAGCGGATCGAGATCGAAGCAAGCCGACATGACGCCTGCGAGGTTTTGATTGAAGACGCGGGGTCGGGGTCTGCTCTTCTACAGGACCTCAAACGAAGCACTCGGCTCTGTGTCGTCGGCATGATACCGAAGGACGACAAGGCCACGCGGCTTCTCTCGGTCTCGCCACAAATCGAGGCCGGGCGGGTCTCTGTGCCTGCCGATGCGCCCTGGCTGTCCGAGTTCCAGAGAGAGATCGTGCTGTTCCCGAACGGTAGGCACGATGACCAGGTCGACAGCATGACCCTGTTCCTAAAGTGGATGGATCGGCCACGTCACTGGTCCGGGACAATCCCGTTCCGACTTTGAGTGTCTGGTGTCGCCCGTGGGAGCCTGACCGACGTACCTCCAAGGGGGAGGGAGTTCTTTCGCGAGGCGGAGGACCCGGGCGCCAAAACAAAGATCTCGGGGGCGATGATCCGTACCGATCAGATAGTTGTCGGAATAGCTAAAGAACGCGGGGCCTTGCCTCGGTCCCATCATGGCTGATCCTCCCGCTCATAAAGAGAACTGAATCAGCGGCCTGCCCTTCGATCAAGGGGCTGATCGCCTACCTAGCAGGTGGACCGCGGCTTGGTGCATTTGCAGTGTTCGAGGGCGGCCTGACGCGAGCCATGGGGCTGGCTCATCTTGTCCCATAGGTGCCTATGCTGCTCTGGCTGACGATCTGGATTGGAAGTTCCGAGGCCCATGGCCTTGCGCTCGTCTATGTAGTGTTCGTCGCCGCGATGACCGCCATCTGCCTCGCCTTCGACGTTTACGACCTGTGGCGATGGGTTCGCGGTGAGCGGGCCATTATTTTGCCTTAGTCAGCCCAAACGATCACGACGCGACGCTCGTACAGCCTGCGCAGCCCACACTTCACGGAAAGTCACGATTTGGAGTGCGGCGCTCAGAACAGTGGACGGCGAAGAGGTCACTCCTGCATATGGAGGTATGCCGACGAAGGACAAAATGGCTTTGAATCAATTGAGTGAGATGGAGTGCGTCGACCGCCTGAAGATGGGGGACAGGGCAGTTTTCGGCGTACTTTATTCTCGTCATACGCGTTCCATGGTCCGGGTGGCCTCAACCATTGTCAACAGTCGCGCCACTGCAGAAGATATCGCCCAGGAGACCTGGCTTGCGGTCCTGACGAAAATCGGTGGTTTTGAAGGCCGGTCCTCGCTGGCCGGCTGGATCTTCACCATCCTTATCAACAAGGCGCGGACACGGGCCAAACGCGACGGGCGGTCCGTCTCCTTCGACGAGGGCGGCGCTGACAACGATCTGTCTGCAGCCTTTGACGGGCACGGCAGGTGGAAGGAAATGCCGGAGCTTTGGGATGAAATTACGCCCGAGCGGATTGTTGCGGGTCGGCGCATCTCAGAGCATTTGCTCACTGCCATCGACGCTCTGCCACCGGCGCAGCGCGCCGTGATCGTGCTTAGGGTGCAGCAGGCACTCGAGCCTGCCGAGATTTGCGCGATCCTCGGTCTCAGCGATGGGAACATGCGCGTGTTGTTGCATCGTGCGCGTCTGTCCTTGCGCGCCACGCTGAAGGAGTTGACGTGACGCTTGAACCCGGGTCATTGCCAGCGATCACATTATGTTGTGGCCTGCCTCGTAACGAATGGCTGTCACGAGGGTCTTTGCCTTGTGAGGTTTTCGAAAGGACCGAACGGATATGCTGAGTTGCAAGGAAGTCGCCAACCGCGCAAGCGCCTTGATTGATGGCGAGCTATCGACTTGGGACATGCTTCAGACGCGTCTGCATCTTGCTATGTGCAAGGGCTGCGGCCGCTTCATTGAGCAGTTGCGGGTGACCGATCAACTCACCGCGCAAGTTGTTGAGTTTGACGAGCCGCTTCAGCATGAGGCCGAGGACAGCCGCTTTTCCGAGATCCTTTCGATGCTTCGCAAGGAGCAATCGCGCCGCTGAAACTTGGCGCAGCTGAAAGGAAAGACCATGAACAATATTGCCGCCGGCGCTATCGCCGGATTTGTCGCGACTGTCGTCCTCTCTGTGATGATGGTGGCCAAGGGAATGATGGGCATCATGCCAGAACTCGATGTGATCGCCATGCTGAGTGGGATGATGGGCGCGCCGTCATTCATTGGTTGGATCGGACACTTCATGATCGGCACACTGGCCTGGGGTGTCGGGTTCGCGGTGCTTTACAGCGCAATTCCGGGCGGTTCGGCATTGACCAAAGGTGTCGCCTTCGGAATAGCTGCCTGGCTTGGCATGATGATCATGGTGATGCCCATGGCCGGGGCGGGGCTCTTCGGGATGGCGATGGGGATCATGGCGCCGATGATGACTCTGGTGCTGCACGTGATATTCGGCGCGGTGTTGGGCATTGTGTTCGACCGTTTCGCCACACGCCAGACTTCTGACGCGTAAGAAAAGACCGTCGATGACCCCGCAGGATAACCTGGCGCTGACCGCAACGCCGCCAGGCGTCGACCGCGATTGCCGAACATCATCCACGAGTCGGACCTCGATGCGCTCGGCGCCACGGTGTCCGAATGGCTCGGACAGGTCGGGTCTTGCACGGTCGAATTCGAGCGGACTGCCGCATCATTGATGGACGTCATTTCAAAACTTACCTGACGCTTCCCCATTGGCGCGTCTCACACAATTACCTCGTTTGAATGGACTTACAGATGGAAGATCGAAAGACCGCTGTCGTCACTGGATCCTCCAGCGGAATCGGGCTGGGCATTGCCCGTGCCCTGGCCGCAGAGGGTATGAACGTCGTGCTCAACGGCATCGAACCGGAGGATCAGATCGAACGTCTCCGTGCAGGCGTCGCCAAGGAATTCGGCATCGAAGTCGCTTACGACCGTGCCAACCTTACGGACCCGGCCGGCGTGACCGAATTGATGACCGGGGCCGAGGCGCGGTTCGGCAAGGTCGATGTACTGGTGAACAATGCCGGCATTCAGTTCGTCTCTCCGATCGAGGATTTCCCGGACGAGAAATGGCAGGCGATCCTGAACCTGAATCTGTCGGCCGCCTTTTTGCCATCAAGGCCGTCGTGCCTGGCATGAAGGCCCGCGGTTGGGGGCGCATCATCAACATCGGATCCGCGCACGCGCTTGTCGCCTCTCCGTTTAAATCAGCCTATGGAGTTCCCCCGGTTTCGTGGACAGTTAACCGGTAGCAGATTTCAGCTGGGTTT
>CAZRNL010000021.1:0-8453 GCA_964601395.1 uncultured Silicimonas sp.
CGACGGCGTCAGTCGTCTGGAGAACATGATCGCGATGGCCGGTATCGAAATGCCCATCAAGGCCGTCCGCTCGCAGATCTCCTCGGCTGTGAACCTGATCGTCCAGGCATCGCGTCTGCAGGACGGGTCGCGCCGCATGGTCTCGATCACGGAAGTGACCGGCATGGAAGGCGAGGTCATCTCGATGCAGGAGGTCTTCCGCTATCAGCGCGTGGGCCTCACACCGGACAACAAGATCATCGGACACTTCACGGCCACGGGCGTTCGCAGCCACTTCTCGGAGCGGTTCCGCATGTGGGGCTATGATCTGCCCGCCAACATCTTCGAACCCTTCGCGGCGGAGTAAGCAAAATGATCATCAGCGCAGAACCGCTAATCTACGGCCTGATATTCATTGCAGTTCTTGCGCTTGTTCAGGGCATCTATCTGACGGTTTTCGGAAAATCGATCAGCCTGAACAGCCGCGTGAACCGCCGCCTCGAAATGCTCGAGAAAGGTGCGGGACGCGAACAGGTGTTGGAGCAACTCCGAAAGGAGATGTCTCAGCACATGAGATCGAAGTCGATTCCGCTCTACGCGATCCTTGCGGACAAGGCGCAGAAAGCGAACATCGCCTTTACACCAGGCCAACTTGTGATGGTCATGGGTATCCTGACCGTCGTTGCATTCTTTCTTCTCACGTTCGGCACAGGCGCGTCCGCTCCGATCCGAATCGTGATTTCGATCGTGATGGGTGTCGGCGCGGTGTTCGTATGGGTCAACAATACCGCCAAGAAGCGGATGTCGATGATCGAGGAACAGCTTCCCGACGCCGTGGAACTGATGGTTCGAAGCCTCCGCGTCGGCCACCCGTTCTCGTCGGCTCTGCAGATCGTAGCGAAAGAAGTACCCGATCCTCTCGGGTCGGAAATGGGCGTGATCTCGGACGAAGCCGCCTACGGCCGCGACGTGGGCGAAGCGCTGAAGGCCATGGCTGAACGGATGGACAGCCAGGACCTGCGCTTTCTCGCGGTCGCGGTAACCATTCAGCAGACTTCGGGTGGTAACCTCGCCGAGATCCTGGATGGTCTTGCGAAGGTTATCCGGTCGCGCTTCCGACTGTTCCGCCGGGTTCGGGCTATCACTGCGGAAGCGAAATGGTCGGGGATGTTCCTGTCGCTTTTCCCGATCCTGGCACTGGTCATGATCAACGTGATCCAGCCCAACTATTATGATGACGTCAAGGAAACCTCGCTGTTCATTCCAGCCTGTCTGGTCGTCGCGGCTTTCCTCGTCGTCAACATCTTCGTCATGAAGATGCTCGTGAACATCAAGGTGTAAACCAATGGAAACAGTGACCAACCTGTTCAATCAGGTAAACACGATGCTCACCGAGCAATTTGGCGAACTTGGGCCACTTCTGATCATCGGTGTCCTCGGCATGTTCCTCGTGCTGCTGACCCTGCCGATCCTGTTGAAGAAGCAGAAGGACCCGTTTGAACAAATCCGCAGGGCCGCGCAGGCCGGTGCGGCAGGTGAGGATGACTCCAAGAAAGCTCGTCTGCGTCGTGGTCGTGGGAAAGGCGGGAACAAGCTCGACAAGTATTCCAGCTTCCTCGAGCCCCAGGACGAAAAGGAATACGGAGAGACAAAACTGAAGCTGCTTCAGGCCGGCTACCGATCGAAAGACGCGGTACGCACCTATCACTTCCTTCAGTTCGCGCTTGGCATCCTGTTTCTTCTGATCGGCATCCTCTACGCGATCTACGATTCCGCAACTGGCGAGCCGACGACGCAGTCGCTTATCCTGTCGATCATCATCCCTGGTGCCGTTGGCTACATGCTGCCCAAATACTGGGTGACAAAGCGTCAGCAGGCACGCCAGGAAGAAATCACGAACGGCTTTCCGGACGCGCTTGACATGATGCTGGTCTGCGTCGAGGCGGGTCAGTCTCTGGACCAGTCGATCATCCGGGTGAGCAAGGAAATCCGGGCGGGGTTTCCCGCGCTTGCAGACGAGTTCGAGACGGTTTCGCAAGAGATGAAGGCCGGCAAGGACAAGATTTCCGTGTTGCGCGACATGTCCGAACGGGCCGGCGTGACAGACGTGTCGAGCTTCGTGACCGTGCTGATCCAATCGGCCAGCTTTGGTACATCCATTGCGGAGGCCCTTCGCGTCTTCTCATCCGAAATGCGCGACAAGCGTGTCATGCGGGCCGAGGAAAAGGCGAACAAGCTGCCGACCAAGATGACCTTGGCCACGATGATGCTTACCGTGCCGCCGCTCCTGATCATTCTGATCGGACCATCGGTGTACGGAATTGCCGATACTCTGAGCAAGGCTGGCTTCTAGCTCGGAACGGGTTTAGACAAATCTTGCGACACCTGATCGCGCGGCCTGGTGGTTCACCTGGCCGCGCTTTCTTGTTTCGCCGAACCCGGATCCGTTCTGGAAGGAGCATACGCTGACCAGCTATTCGGCCCTTGCGCTGACCACACTGATTGTACTGGTGGCCTGCGATAATTCCGGCGGGCTTCGCCAGTCTCCGGACAGCCCCTTCGCCCCCACCGGGGCGGCAGCAGGAGACTATGTCGACGGGCTGACTGTCGGGCATCGCCTGATGGAAGCCGGCGAGTATGAGCTTGCGCTGAAGGCATATCTTCGCGCGGCGTCCGAACAGGGCATCAATGTCGACGTCCTCTCGGCCATCGGGTCGGCCAATCTGCAACTTGGCCGCCTGGGACAGGCCGAACAGATCCTCAGGCGCGCCACGGAAATGGACGAAACCTTCCCGCCGGCCTGGAACAATCTTGGTGTCGTCCTGATGGAGCAGGGTCAGTTCGGAGAAGCCAGCCGCGTTTTCCGCCTGGCTTTTGCGCTCGACAGTGGCCAAAGCGCGGAAATCCGCGAAAATCTGCGGTTGGCTCTCGCAAATCTCGGCGATCCCGAGTATTCTCCGAAAACTGAGGAATTCCGTCTCGTGCGGCGCGGACCGGGGTATTACCGGATTCTCGCCACACCCGAGACCCCGCAAGAATAGGGGCAGGGCTGAGGACGGCTGCGAGCAGCAAGGGGCAACGCGAAATGCGTAAGTTCGGAAGTCTGATATTTTTGATGAGCGGAGCGGCTTTATTGGCTGCATGCGGTAATGGCGGAGGGCTGTCTGACGCCGAAGTCGAACGCGCGTTGAAGGATGTCAACGTCATCGACGAGACAAACCTCAACGACGTCATGCTGACGGTTGCGGACCCCAATGAGGCGGTCAACTATTTCCAGCAGGCGTCGCAGGCCAATCCCGAGCGGTTGGATCTACGGCGCGGCCTCGGGATAAGTCTTGTCCGCGCTCAGAAGCCCCGCCTTGCAGCGCAAGTGTGGCAGGAAGTCCTCGCCATGCCGGGTGCAGGTCCCGAAGATCGCGTCGAGTATGCCGACGCTCTGATCCGGTCGAACCAATGGGCCGAGGCGGAAGCCGAGCTGAACAAGATCCCGCCGACGCACGAGACCTTCAAGCGCTATCGCCTGGAAGCCATGGTCGCGGATTCCAAGAAGGACTGGAAGAAGGCGGACAGTTTCTACGAAACCGCCGTCGGATTGACGACGACGCCGTCCGGCACCCTCAATAACTGGGGCTACAGTCATCTCACTCGTGGCAACTTCTCCGAGGCAGAACGGCTTTTCGGCGAAGCGCTGACCTACGATGCATCGCTTTTTACGGCCAAGAACAACCTGGTTCTGGCCCGCGCGGCGCAACGAAAGTATGATATGCCGGTCGTGCCGATGACCCAGATGGAACGCGCCGAACTGATCTACACGGCCGCACTTTCGGCAATCAAGCAGGGTGACATCGCGACCGGCAAGAGTCTGCTGCAAAGCGCTATAGACACGCATCCTCAGCATTTCGACGCCGCAGTTCGCAGCCTCGAAGCGCTTGAGACCAGAACCTGACGGACGGGGCAGGAACGGCATGTCGATAGACTGGACCACCGCGGCGTGGTTTATCCCTTTCGTGCTTCCGATCACCCTCTGGGTTTCATGGAGCGACATGGCGACGATGAAGATCCCGAACAAGGCGGTTCTGGCACTTCTGATCGTCTTCGCGGTGATCGGTCTCATAGCGCTTCCGTTTACGGAATACCTCTGGCGCTGGAGCCACTTCGCTGTCGTGCTCGTGATCGGGTTCGTTCTGAGTTCCCTCAACCTCGTTGGCGCCGGCGACGCAAAGTATGCGGCTGCGATGGCACCGTTCATCGCACTTCAGGATGCCTACCCCTTCATGTTCCTGCTGGGCGCCACCGTGATTGCCGCGTTCGCCATCCACAGGACGGCGCGCGCAACGAAGATGCGAGAGAGGTTCCCCGGTTGGGAAAGCTGGCAGCGTCGCGAGTTTCCGATGGGATTTGCCCTTGCCCCGGCCTTGCTGTTCTATCTTCTGATCGGCGTGTTTCTTACCGCCTGACGTTGAACAGAGCGTAAAGCTCGGTATCGCGCACAAGGTCGAGCGATACGTTGGCCGCCTTCAGGTCCTCCACGATGATGCGTCGGTAGGCCGAGACGAAACTGCACTTCGGAACAAGGACATAGTCCGCATTCTCTAGCCCGGACAGTCCGCCGTAGTACCATGGTGCGCCCTTCTCCAACGGCTCGAATGGACCGAACAGCCAGAAGACCGTCAGGCTGTCCGTCGTGAAGAACTGACTGCCTGCGGGGATACCCGCATTCTTCAGATCGGCGGCAATCTCGACCAGAAAGGCGCGCGATCCCGCGAAGAGCCCGCATTGCGCCAGCGTCAGACCGCCGATCGTCAGTTCGGGTTCGCGACCGGCATCCGCTGCATACTTCGCCCAGACGGGTGAAGTCTGGTCCAGATAGACCTCTGCCGTCATCGTGTTTGCCCGGTCCTGACGGATGAAGATGTCCTGATCTTCCGGACGCGCAGGGAGCATTGGCAGGAAACTCGCCGAACGGATCGCGGCATGGTTAACCGGCGACAAGGTCAGATTGACCAACGAAGGAAAGATCATCGCCAGCGCCGCGATCGACAGCCAGATCGCCCCATCCGCTGCATCGATCGACCTAAGCTGCAGCTGCCCCCGCACCGGAGCGAGTGAGAGAAGCAGCGCCGGGAGCAACAGCAGCCAGAGGGGATCGTTACCGAAATTCTGATAGGTGATGTACAGGAAGGCCGGAAGCAGCAAGAACAGCAGGATGGCCTCACGTTCCCGTACGGACCGCCTGAGAAGCAGAACCGACAGGATTGCCACGATACTTCCACCCACGTAGGCGGGTCCCCCTGCGATGTCGCTGAACGGAACCCCGGCCTGTGGGCGTACCCGTGACCCGGCGACGTTGACCAGATCGGCCAGATATCCGGTCCAGTGCGATACGCCAAACATCAACGCGACCGCAAGAACAGCAATTACCCCCGTGCCGAGTGCGACGAAGAACGTGCCTCTTTCACCTCTCCACAGGATGGCAATTGCGACCACCGGAAGCAGGCTGGCAAAATAAGTAACCTTGATGAGAAGCAATGCGGATGCCAGCGCTCCGATCAGGATACCCTCGAGCAGAGGTCGTCTCGCGCCTTTCGGGGGAAGGATCGAAAGCACCAGCAGGGTGAAGGAAATCGCCCAGGCCCATCGGTTGTAGTGCATGGATATGGACGCCCCGGATTCAGCGCCGCCGTAGGTCAATGCAAGAACCAGTCCAAGGGTAATCAGCCCGAATGCATAGGCCATTCCGCGCGACAGGCGACTTGCGGCGGCATACGCCACGAAAGGCCAGAGGGCCAAGGCAACTGTCACCTGTGCCAACAGGATGGCCATTCCGACGCCGAACGCCGATTTCATAAACAAAACAATAGGAAGAAAGGCAAGGACGCCAATCGGCGTCACGAAATCCACATGCGGTTGGAGTCCTGACTCCATGCGAAACAGAATGTCCAGCAAGTGGTAGGTGTCAGCCTCATGCGTGTCGAGATAAAGCCCACCCTGCATGACCGAAAAGCCGCCGTAGAGGCAGACAAAAGCCAGAAGGACACTACTCAGCAGATATGGATTCGGCCTGCTCATTCCTCATCCTTTTTCCATTTTTTGGCCACAATAACCGGTCATCTATCGTCCGGCAAAGGTGTGCGTCTGCACATTGTCCAAATTCGGGCAACGGTGGGTCGCTTGCCATATTTTTTAGAGGCACGGGTAAATTGCGATGAACATGCAAACGTCGAACGTCATTGCGCCGCCGGCGCCGCGCTCCATCGAGGGCATGAAACTGCCTATCGTGATGATGCGCGATATCCTTCTGAAGACCATGTTCCGCATGAATCTCGAAACCTGCGGCGAACTCGCGAAAGCCATCTGCCTGCCGATCCCGGTCACGCAGGAACTGCTGGACATGGCCCGGGAGCAGAAGCTCGTTCAGGCAACCGGCACGCTGCACGCGAACTCGGGCGGGGAAATGGGCTTCCAGCTGACCGACGGCGGCAAGGCCCGCGCGCTTGATGCCCTGGCGCAGTCCGAATACTACGGCGCGATGCCCGTGCCGCTCGTGGTCTATTCCGAGCAGGTCAAACGGCAATCGATCCGGAATATCCAGGTCACCCGCGACCAGCTTTTGGGCGCGATGGGCCATCTGATCCTGCCCGACGAACTTATCGACCATCTTGGGCCCGCCGTGTCGGCTGGCCGCTCGGTTCTGATGTATGGTCCTCCGGGCAACGGAAAATCTTCGATCTCGAACGGTATCCGGGATGCGCTCGGCGACAAGATCTTCATCCCCCGCGCCATCGAATACTCGGGTCAGGTCATCACGGTCTATGACCCGATCGTTCACACCGCCGCCGAGTCCTTCGAAGACGACCCGAATTCACTCCGCCGCACCTCGAATCGTTTCGATTCGCGTTATGTGCTTTGTGATCGTCCGACGGTGATTACCGGTGGTGAACTTTCGTTGTCGATGCTTGACCTCGTCTACAACCCCACGGCGCGTACCTATCAGGCGCCATTGCAGCTCAAGTCCTCCGGCGGCGTCTTCATCGTCGACGACCTTGGGCGTCAGGAAGAACCGCCGCAGGCACTCGTCAACCGCTGGATCGTTCCGCTGGAAGAAAACAAGGACATTCTGGCGCTTCAATCGGGCGAAAAGTTTGAAGTACCGTTCGACACGTTGGTGATCTTCTCGACCAACTTCCACCCGAACGAGATTTTCGACAAGGCAGCCCTGCGTCGTATCTTCTTCAAGATCAAGATCGACGGCCACAACCAGGAAGACTATCTGAAAATCTTCGCGATGGTGGCCCGTAAGCGCAAGATGCCGCTGGACGAAGACACGCTCGTCTACCTGATCAAGAACAAGTACCCGTCCATCGACAACATCTACGCGAACTATCAGCCGATCTTCCTGATCGATCAGATGATCGCCATCTGCGAGTTCGAGGGGATCCCCTACCAGATGAGCCCCGAACTGATCGACAGGGCCTGGGCGAACATGTTCGTCAAGGAAGAGAAGATCGTGCACTAGCCGTCGACACGGCAATCCTGCGTAAGGTGGCCGCGCTTCCAAAGCGCGCCACCGTATTTTTCGGGCAGACGAAAAGGCCGGGTTTCCCCGGTCTTTTTTGCAGGCTACCTCATGGGCATGAGCACCCTGCCCCCGCGCTTCCACAACTGGTTCGCCTCCCGAGGCTGGTCGGCGCATCCTCATCAGGCCGAGATGGTCGAGCGCGCCGATGCGCCGGCTTTGCTGCTGATCGCGCCGACAGGCGGCGGCAAGACGCTTGCGGGTTTCCTGCCGACGCTCGCAGAACTTGCCAATGGCCAGCAGAACGGATTGCACACGCTCTACGTCTCGCCTCTGAAAGCGCTTGCGGCCGACATCCGGCGAAACCTGTCGACGCCGATCGCCGAGATGAACCTGCCGATCCGGGTTGAAGACAGGACCGGCGACACATCGGCGACCCTGAAGAAACGCCAACGCGTCGACCCGCCCCATATCCTGCTGACCACGCCGGAAAGTCTGGCTTTACTGCTAAGCTACGAAGAGGCGCCCCGCATGTTCGCCGGCCTCTCGCGGATCGTTGTCGACGAGATCCACGCCTTGGCCGAATCGAAGCGCGGTGATCAGCTGATGCTGGCCCTTGCCGAATTGCAGGCGATCGTGCCGGGGCTGCGTCGGGTCGGGCTTTCGGCTACTGTGGAGGACCCGGCCGCGATTGCCCGCTTCCTCGCGCGGCATCCTGATCCCTGCCCTGTGATTCACGCCGACCCCGGTCCGGCCCCGGACATCGCGATGCTTGAAACAGACGAGATGCCGCCCTGGTCCGGCGGAGGCGGTGCCTACGCCATTCCCCGTGTGCTCGAGGAGGTGAAGCGGCACAAGACAACGCTGATCTTCCACAACACCCGTGCGCAGGCCGAGATTTTCTTTCACAATCTGTGGCTTGCCAACGATGAAGATCTGCCTATCGGCATCCACCACG
>CAZRNL010000021.1:8463-17510 GCA_964601395.1 uncultured Silicimonas sp.
CCACGGCAGCCTCGCCCGCGAACAGCGCGAGCGTGTCGAGGCAGCTATGGTGCGCGGCGAGTTGAAGGCGATCGTTTGCACCGGCACGCTGGACCTGGGGATCGACTGGGGCGATGTCGACCTGATTATCCAGGTCGGCGCACCCAAGAACGTCAAACGGCTGGTGCAACGGATCGGGCGCGCGAACCACAGGTATAACGCGCACTCGAAAGCGCTGATTGTGCCTGCGAACCGCTTCGAGGTGGTCGAGTGCGTTGCGGCTCTGGAAGCGGTGCGGGAAAATGATCTCGACGGCGACCCCCGCGGTCCTGGGCCACGGGACGTGCTGTGCCAGCATATCCTGATCCGCGCGTGCCGGGCGCCGTTCAGCGCGAACGAGCTGTTCGAGACCTTCCGCACGGCAGGTGCCTATGCAGCGCTGACGCGCGAGGATTTCGACGCATGCCTCGACCTGGTGGCCACGGGTGGCTATGCGCTTCGCGCCTACGACCGCTGGCAGCGGCTCAAGTTGCGACCCGACGGGATGTGGGAATTGCGCGACCCCCGCGCTGCAAGACATATTCGCATGAACCTTGGTACCATCCTGGATACCGACACCCTCAAGGTCCGGCTGCGTGGGCGCGGCGCACCGCTCGGTGAAATCGAGGAAGGTTTCGCCGCCAGCCTCACGCCGGGCGATACCTTTCTGATCGGCGGTCAGGTCGTGCGCTACGAGGGACTGCGAGACATGACCGTCGAAGTCAGCCGCAGGGCCGACAAGCCGCCCAAGATCGCGACGTTCATGGGGACCAAGTTCGCCACATCGACGCAGCTAAGCGCGCGCATTCTTGGAATGTTCCGGCAAGACCATTGGCCCGAACTGCCTGGTCACACCGCAGGATGGCTTGAACTGCAACGTCAACGCTCGAAGTTGCCGGAGGCCGACCGCATCCTGGTGGAAAGCTTTCCCTACGACGGACGCCAGCAAACCTGCATCTACGGCTTCGCCGGTCGCAACGCGATGCAGACACTGGGGCTTCTGGTAACGGGCCGGATGGAGGCGGAAGGTCTGAACCCTCTGGGGTTCGTCTCGACCGATTACGCGGTGCTGATCTGGGGATTGGACCGGGTTCCGGACCCGGCGCCCCTGTTCGACGGCGAGAACTTGCGAGACGCCTTCGAGACATGGCTGAAGGGCAACGCGTTGATGAAGCGAACTTTCAAGGGGTCCGCTACGATCGCAATGATGCTGGAAAGAAATTTCGGGGCACAGCGCAGGTCCGGGCGGCAAGCAACGTTCTCGTCCGACATCCTCTACGACACGCTGGCCAAATACGAACCTGACCACCTGTTGATGAAGATCACGCGGGAAGAGGCGATGCGCGGCTTGGTCGACTTCGGTCGGATCGAGGAAATGCTGACCCGAACCAAGGGCCGGATCGACCACGTCGTTCTCGAAAGGGTAACGCCCCTGGCAGCGCCTCTCTTCCTTGAACCGGGACGTGTGCCAATCGTCGGAGAGGGACGCGAGAGGATGCTTGCGGAAGAGGCAGCCCGACTGATGGAGGCGGCCGGCTTGACGAGCGGTTGATCCCGCAAACGGATTTCCTGTACCGCACGGTTCCGGACATGGATGCGAATGAACCTATACCGTCAGGCTGTCGATCACCTTTTCGAGAAATCGCTCGCCCGCCTCGAACTGGGCAATGGACAGCCACTCGTCCGCCTGATGCGCCTGCGCGATGTCGCCCGGGCCGCATATCACGGCAGAATAACCAGCTGCCTGAAAGTGACCGGCTTCCGTTCCGTAACTGACGACATGCGTGCCGTTGTCGCCGGTTATGCGGCGCACCAATGCTTCGGCGGGACCGTCATCCTCGGGTTTAAGACCTGGAACGCCGAAGAACGGATGAAGGTCAAACCCGGTGGAATGCCTTACCGAACGCATCCCGGCTTCGATCTCTGTCACCTTGTCCCGAACGGCATCCGACCACGTCTCGACGCTCTCGTCCGGGACGACACGGAACTCCAGCACGAAGCGGCAATCCTTGGCGGTGATATTGTGCGCCGTCCCGCCTTCGATCTTGCCGACGTGGAGCGTCGTCCAGGGCGGATCGAACATCGCCGCCATGGCGGTTGGCGTTCGGGCTCGGTTCTCGGCGTTCCGCTCGTTTATCCAGCCGATCAGGCGAGCCGCTTCCATGATCGCGCTGACGCCCCGGTCAAGAAGCGACGAATGCACCTCGTAGCCTTTCACGTGTGCGTTGAAACCCGAGCTTCCCTTGTGGGCGGTCACGCATTTCAGCATGGACGGCTCGCCGATGATGGCCATCGCGGCCTTCGGCAAACCTGCCGCGGCCATCGCCTCGATCAGGGGCGGAGCACCGGCACAGCCGATTTCCTCGTCAAAGGAAAGCGCAATCTGCAACGGTCGCTTCAGGGGCGCTTTCAACGCCTTCTGGAGCGCGTGCAGCGCAAGTGCGTCGAAGCCCTTCATGTCGCAGGTGCCTCGCCCGAAAAGCTTGCCGTCCTTCTCGACCACGGTCCAAGGGTCAGTCGTCCAGGGCTGGCCCACAACCGGCACGACGTCAGTGTGGCCCGACAGCACGATGCCGCCCTCGACCTCAGGCCCGACCGAGCAGAACAGCGCATGTTTCGAGGCGTCGCCCTCTTTTGGCATCCGGTGTGCTGTGATCCCGAGGTCGGTCAGATAGGCTTCGACCCAGTCGATCAGGGGAATGTTCGTGTCTGAGCTGACAGTCGGAAACGAGACCAATTGTTCGAGAATCTTGCGCGGCGATGGCGCCTTGGTCATCGGGAACTCCTATAAAGATCGCCGCGACGATAGGCGCGAGCCGCATGGGGTTGCAAGACATGGAACAAAGCCGCACGCGGCAAGGTTGAACCAGGACCATGTTTGTAGATAGCCAGATCGCCGACGTCGTCCTGCGGGGCACGGTGCTTGCGACCGCAGGCGTCGCCTGGATCGTGCTGTTGGTCCGCATCGTCGGGCTGAGGTCGTTCTCCAAGATGACCAACTATGATTTCGTGATGACCCTGGCCACAGGCTCGCTTCTGGCGAACGGAAGTCAGGCTTCCGACTGGACCTCGTTCACTCAGTCGATGCTGGCGATCGCCACTCTGTTCGCCGTCCAGGTCGCACTGTCGCGGGCAAGGATGATGTCGCCGGGGTTCGAGAATCTGCTTGAAAACCAGCCGACGCTGCTGATGCGGGACGGAGAATTCCTGGATGACGCGCTCGCATCCTGCCGCATGACCCGAAGCGACCTTGCCGAGAAGCTGAGGATGGCCAGCGTGACCGATTACACCCAGGTGAGGGCGGTCATTCTGGAGACCACCGGAGACGTTTCGGTGATCCAAGGCGCAACTCTGCAGACGGACATTCTGAAGGGTGTTGCGCGCTAGGCTTTCGGATCGCGGTCGAACCCGCCCCAATTCCCCTTGAGAACGAAATGACCGGGCGTGACCTCGTCATAGACCGACGGTTCGGGTGTGTGATCGACCGGAAAGATCGGCGACGGGATCGGCTTGAAGTTCAGGTCCTTCTCGGACTTGCGCTGTCTTGGGTCGGCCACGGGCACGGCCTTGAGGAGTGCTTGCGTATAGGGGTGGCGCGGATCCTCGAAAATGGCGGGCCGTGGCCCCAGTTCGACGATCCGGCCCAGATACATGACGCCGACGTTATGGCTGACCCGTTCGACCACGGCCATGTCATGGCTGATGAAAAGGATCGAGACGCCCAGCTCGGACTGAAGCTCGAGGATCAGGTTCAGCACCTGCGCCTGAACCGACACGTCCAGCGCCGAAACGGCTTCGTCCGCGATGATGAGTTTCGGGTTCAGCGCCAGCGCGCGCGCGATGGCGACACGTTGACGCTGCCCCCCGGACAACTCGTGCGGGTAGCGGCGGAGAAAACTCCGCGGAAGCTCGACCCGGTCGAACAGCTTCGCCACGCGGTCGGCACGCTCGGAGTCGTTGCCGATGCCATAGTTCAGCAGGGGTTCGGCCACCTGGTCTGCCAGCCTCATCTGAGGATTGAGCGACGCGAAAGGATCCTGGAACACCATCTGCATGTCGCGCCGGGCGGCGCGCAGTTCCGTCTGGTCGAAGTCGATGACGTTCTTGCCGTCCAGCCAGACCTCGCCCGACAGCGGCTCGATCAGACGCAGGACCGATCGGCCGCAGGTGGATTTGCCGCAACCGGATTCTCCGACGAGGCTGAGAGTTTCGCCGGACTTCACCTGAAAGGACACATCCTCGACAGCGTGAACATTGGCGACCGTCCGCCGGAGAAGGCCACCCTTGACCGGGAATCGCGTGGTCAGATGCTTCACGTCCAGAAGCACCTTGTCCGACTTTGGCAGGATTGGGCCGGTGCTTCGCGCCGGCGCGTTCATAAGCTTCATCGGTTCGGGCGCGCTCTTGCCGGTCATCTCGCCCAGCTTCGGCACGGCGGCAAGAAGAGCTTTGGTGTAGTCGTGCTTCGGGTTCTCGAAGATTTCCTCGACCGGACCTTCCTCAACCTTTTTGCCGCGGTACATGACCACCACCCGGTCCGCCATCTGGGCGACAACAGCCATGTCGTGGGTGATGAACATGACGGCCGTGCCTGTCTCGCGCTTCAACCTGTCGATCAGCGCGAGGATTTCGGCCTGGATGGTCACGTCGAGCGCGGTCGTGGGTTCGTCCGCGATCAGAAGGCGCGGCTCGCAGGCCAAAGCCATGGCGATCACGACGCGCTGGCGCATACCGCCGGAAAGCTCGTGCGGGTATTGCAGGAGGCGGCGTTCGGGCTCGGGAATGCGGACCTGGCGAAGAAGCTCCAGAGCGCGCTCGGTCGCCTGATCCTTCGACATCCCCTTGTGAACGCGCAGGCCCTCGGTGAGCTGCCGTCCGACGGTGAAGACAGGGTTTAGCGAAGTCATCGGCTCCTGGAAGATCATCCCGATCTCGTTGCCGCGGATCGTCCGCATGACATTGTCACCGGCCTTGGCGACGTCGATCTGGCCGCCGTTCTTCGCTCCGCGGTCGAAGAGAAGCTGACCGCCAGCGATACGACCGCCGCCGAATTCGACAAGCCGCATCAGCGACAGCGAGGAAACCGATTTGCCCGATCCCGATTCTCCGACGACGCAGACTGTTTCGCCCGAGCGGATTTCGAAACTGACATCCTCGACTCCGGCGACCGTGCCTTCCTTGGTCTGGAACTCCACGCGCAGGTTACGAAGCGAGGCAAGCGGCTGGTCGAGCATTGGGAATCCTTTGGGGCAATCCTTCCGTCGAACGCTATTCTTCGTCGTGCGGGCGTGTCAAATGGGCGATGCGTCTCTGGGCGAAATGGCAGGTTCTGCCGTGCCTCGGAGCAATTTGAGGGTTCAGCCAGCGGCAACGCTTGCAATTCGTTCATCTTTCGGACGACACTCAGTCAGTCCGCGCTTGGGGACGGACGGCAACAATCAAAAGCTGGATCGCGGTGCATCTCACCCAACCTGCAAATATCCGACCTTCCCGCTCGCCCGACGTGGCGAGTGACAGAGCGCGTTCAAATCCAACAAGGAGGTTTCCCATGAAACTAAAAACAGCTCTGCTGGGAGCTGCCGCGTCGCTGGTGCTTGCACCGATGGCGTTTGCAGCTGCACACGAAGGTCCACGCGGCCGGGACGGCGATGTCAAGATCATCTATTGGCAAGCGCCGTCGATCATGAACCCGTACCTGTCGGGCGGCACCAAGGATCTCGAGGCGGCGAGCCTCGTCATCGAACCGCTCGCCCGCTACAACGAGAATGGTGAGATGGTGCCCTGGTTGGCCGAAAGCGTGCCAACGGTGGAAAACGGCGGCGTCAGCGAAGATCTCAAGCAGATCACGTGGAAGCTGAAGGAAGGTCTTCTGTGGTCCGACGGCACTCCGGTGACCTCGGCCGATGCCAAGTTCTCCTGGGAGTATTGCACTGCCGAGGGTGGCGGCTGCGCCCAGAGCGAAAAGTACAATGACGTGGTCTCGGTCGAGACCCCGGACGATCTGACCATCGTCGTCAACTTCGGCGTCTCCAAGCCGTTCCCTTATGGTCCTTTCGTCGGCGCCCAGTCCCCTATCATCCAGGCGGCCCAGTTTGCCGACTGCCTGGGACCGAAAGCGCCCGAGTGCACCGACGCCAACTTCAATCCGATCGGCACCGGCCCCTACGTCGTCACCGACTTCCGTCCGAACGACGTGATCTCGATGGCGGCGAACGAGAACTACCGCGAGGAAGGCAAGCCGGCCTTCGCGTCAGTCACCTTCAAGGGCGGCGGCGATGCGACGGCTGCGGGCCGGGCGGTTCTGGAAACAGGCGAGTTCGATTATGCCTGGAACCTGCAGCTGGCACCCGACGTGCTGGCCTCGATGCAGCAAGCCGGACAGGGCGAACTGTTGTCCACTTTCGGCACACTGGTCGAACGGCTGGAAGTCAACCTGACCAACACCGATCCGGCACTGGGCGACCAGCGCGGCGTAATCGGTAATCCGAACCCGCGGATGATCGACAAGGCCGTACGGCAGGCCATGTCCATGGCGATCGACCGGCCCCTGCTGGTGGAAATCGGCTATGGCGACGCAGGAACGGTTACCTGCAACGTGCTGCCCGCCCCTGCGATCTATGCCTCGACCGCCAACGACGACTGCATGACGCAGGACATCGCGGGCGCGAACGCGCTTCTTGACGAAGCGGGTTGGGTCGACAGCAACGGTAATGGCATCCGCGACAAGGACGGCGTCGAACTGAGCATTCTCTATCAGACCTCGACCAACGCCGTACGCCAGGACTTCCAGGCGCTAATCAAGCAGTGGTGGTCCGAGATCGGCATCGAGACCGAACTGAAGAACATCGACGCTTCGGTCTTCTTCGGCGGTGATCCGGGTTCGCCCGACACGTTCCAGAAGAACTTCGCCGACGTCGAGATGTTCGCCAACAACTTCGATGGCACCGACCCCGAAACCTACATGGCGAACTGGACCTGCGATCAGGCACCGCAGCCCGATAACCAGTGGCAGGGCAACAACATGATGCGCTTCTGCTCGGAAGCCTATGACGCCCTGGTCGCCGAAATGGCCCAGACGGGCGACATCGATGAGCGTGCACGCCTTGCCAAGGCGATGAACGACATGCTGATGCAGGAATACGTGATCATTCCGCTGGTCTATCGGGGACGTGTTTCAGCCCGCGCCAATGACCTTGGCGGCGTTATCATCAACTCGTGGGACAGCGAGTTGTGGAACGCAGCCGACTGGTACCGGATGAAGTAAGTCCAAACTCTGCGCCGTCCCTCAACGGGGCGGCGCATCCCCATCCAGAGCCCTGAACAGAGACGCCGATGCTGACATTCACCATCCGACGCCTGATTTTCGCGATTCCGACGCTTCTGTTCATTTCTCTGGTCATCTTTCTGCTGCTGGAACTGGCGCCAGGCGATCCGATGGCGCAGATGCCGCTGACCGTTCCGCCAGAGGTCAGACAGGCCATGCGCGAGGCGCTGGGTCTGGGTGAGCCGATGCACATTCGCTTCGGTAAATGGCTCACGCAGTTCTTCGTCGTCGAACCGTTGCACTTCGTCGACGTGGTATTCGGCACCACCTGGGCCGAGGGCCAGCAGCGGGTGATCTCATGGCAGACGCGTAGCCCGGTCATGGACATCGTCGCCCAACGCATCCCGCAGACCCTCTGGGTCGTGGGCGTCGCCTACGTCGTCGCAGTACTGATCGCGCTGCCGATCGGCATCTACTCGGCTTACCGTCAATACAGCTGGTTCGACAACGCGGGAACCTTCGTCACGATGGTCGGCTTTTCCGTCCCGCCCTTCTTCTCGGGCGTTCTTGTGATCGTGATCTTCTCGGTCCAGCTAGGCTGGTTCCCGTCGATCTATGACACGACCCACGTCGTCAACGACTGGGACAGTTTCAAGATCCAGTTGCAGCAGATGTTCCTGCCCGTCGCGGTCCTGGCATTGCAGATCACGTCGCAGTTGAGCAGGTTCATGCGGGCCTCGATGCTGGACAACCTGAACCAGGATTATGTCCGCACAGCCCGCGCCAAGGGGCTGAGCGAAAAAACGGTCGTCCTTGTTCACGTCCTGAGGAACAGCCTGATTCCGGTGGTCACGGTCATCGCGCTTGGCGTGCCTTCGATCTTTGGCGGAGCGATCATCACCGAACAGGTGTTCAAGGTGAACGGCATCGGTCAGCTTCTGATCACGGCGATCTACGCCAACGACCTGCCGATGGTGCAGACGCTGACCTTCATCTTCGCGGTTCTGATCGTCCTCTTCAACCTTATCGCGGACGTGCTTTACGGGCTGCTTGATCCAAGGATCCGCTATGAGTGACGCGCCGACAACCATCTTGACCGAGCCGGTGCCGGATACGCCTGCGCGCAGCCAATGGGCGGATGTCTGGCATCAGTTCCGCAACCACAGAGGTGCGATGTGGGGGTGTGCGGTCTTCGGTCTGATCCTCTTGCTTGTCCTCTTGGGTCCCTTTGTCTACTGGAACGATCCCAAGTTCGTTCCCACCGGGCGGGACTTCATCGCGCTGAGGGACCTTCGGCCGATCTACGTCGCGCTCTGGGAGCCGACGGCAAAGGTCAACTGGGCATATCCGCTGGGCACCGACAACATCGGACGCGACACGCTGGGCCGCCTTCTGTCCGGCGGCCGTGTCTCGATTGCCGTGGGTCTGGCGGCGATGCTGCTGTCGGTCTTCCTGGGTGCGTTCATCGGTGTCCTGGCCGGCTATATAAGGTCGCTCGACGGTGTACTGATGCGCCTGACCGACCTGTTCCTGGCCCTGCCCCTGCTGCCGCTTCTGCTGGTGGCCGTGCTCTTGTTCCGCGATCCGCTGGCGGGCGCATTCGGGCCGGAAGGCGGTACGTTCATCCTGATCGTCATGCTCGTCGGCATCACGTCGTGGATGCAGACGGCGCGGATCGTGCGCGGCGACATCCTGGCATTGAAAGAGCGGGAATTCGTGCTCGCGGCACGGTCGATCGGCACCAGCCCCGCCAAGATGATCACCC
>CAZRNL010000022.1:0-3275 GCA_964601395.1 uncultured Silicimonas sp.
ACCACCTGATCACCGTTGAACCGGGAGAACGAGCGCAGTTCCTCGTAGGTATCGACCACGTCGCCCAGATCACCCAGCTGGACGAACCGGCCGCCGCCCAGTGCGATGGTCGTGGCGGCAAGTTTCTCGGGCGTCTCGGCATCTCCAAGAATCCGGATCGCCTGCTCGGCGGTTCCGAGTTCCGACCGTCCGGAGCCAAGATTGGCATTCGTGGCACGCAGTTGCTGGCTGACCTGGGCAGCGGTCGCACCGAACGAGTCGATCCTGATCGGATCGAGCACGACGCGGATTTCCCGGTCCGCCCCTCCGTAACGGTCGACGCGACCTACACCTGCCTCGCCCTGAAGTGCGCGCTTGACCACATCCTCCACGAACCAGCTCAATTCCTCGATCGAGAGACCGGGAGACGAAACGGCGAAGGTCATGATTGCCTGACCCTCGACGTCGATCCGGGTGACGATGGGCGTCTCGACGCTGCCCGGCAGGTCGCCGATGATCTGGTCGATGGCGTCCTTCACGTCCTGCACGGCCTTGTCGGTGGGGACTTCCATTCGGAACTCGACCGCCGTGGTCGAGACACCGTTGGCAACTGTCGAGATGATGTTCTTGACGCCGGTGATGCCCGCGACGGCATCCTCGATCTGTTTGGTCACCTGGCTTTCAAGCTCGGTCGGCGCGGCGCCCGACTGCGTCGTCGTGACCGCGACAAGCGGCACGTCGATCGTCGGAAACCGGGTGATCGGCAAGGTGTTGAACGCCTGCCAACCAAGGAACATGAGGATGACGAAACCGAGTATCGGTGCGATCGGGTTGCGTATGGACCATGCTGAGAAGTTCATTTCCAGCGCCCTCAGTTCGAAGCAACCGGCGTATCGGCCAGTACCGGGTTGATCCTGTCGCCGTCACGCACAAAAGCGCCTGCCCGGCTGACAATTCTGTCGCCAGTCTTCACGCCTTCCAGGATCTCGACCAGATTGCCATCACGGATCCCGATCTTGACGGGTGTCTTGCGAACCGTTCCGTCCTCTACCAGTTGCACCGTGTTGTCCGCGGCCACGGCAGTGATCGGCGCGGCAAACCCCGTACGCTCGGTGACAAGGATATCGGCCTCTGCGAACATCCCGTCGAGCACGAGGGAGGAGTCCTCGAGCGAGATCCGCCCCCGGCCAAGCCGCGTGACGGAATCAATCGACGGTTCCACAAGCCGTACGGTGCCCAGGACCGGATCGGGACGACCCACGACAGACAGCGTCGCGGTCTGGCCGGGCTTGATACGCAGAACGTCCTGTCCCGAGACGTCGGCATAAAGCTCCAGTTTGCCGTCGCGGATCAAGGTGAACATCGGGCTTCCGCCTCCGGCGGAGGCGATAGCCCCGATGCGGGCGTTTCGTTCGACGATCACGCCTGCGACCGGCGCGGTAATGTTCGTCCGGCTGAGCTTCAGATCGAGGTCTTCAAGCTGCGCATCGATCAGTCCGATCTGCGCTTCGGCCGCCGCGACACCCTGAATGGCGGCGTTCACGCGGGCTTCGGCCGTGTCTGCCTGAGCCTGCGCCTGGTCGAGCGCCGCCTGGGCGACCGCGCCCTGAGCGCGGAGTGATTTTGTCCGCTCTGCGGTCCGGACAGCTTCATCCCGGGCCGCTCTGACTTCTGCGACCTGCGCACGGGCCTGCGCAATGGCAGCCTCGGCCGCCGCGCGGCTGGCCAGAAGCTGGCTGCGCTGAAGCGTCAGCGCGCTTCCTGAAAGGCGGGCGAGAACTTGTCCCGCTTCCACCGTATCGCCGACATCGGCCAGCAACTCCTCGGTGGCCTGTCCTTCGATCTCCGGCTGCACGAAGACCGTCTCGGCAGGTTGAAACGCGCCCGATGCGATCACGTGATCGCCAAGCGCCGTTACGATCACCTCGGTGACATTGATTGCGGGAAGGCGCATCTGAGGCTGGCCTTCAGGTGCGGCTGCCTCGCGTTCCTGAGCAAATGCCGGGCCGGTGAGGCCAAGCGCGGCAGCAAGGAGAAAAGCGGAAAAGCGAAACATCGGTTCAATCCTTGGCGGCAACGGCGTCTTGCCGGGGTAAAGCAGGAGCGCGTGCGACGACATCGTCCAGAAGTCCGTCGACCGCAACGAGCGTCAGGTCGATCAGGGCGTGGGCGGGGTTCTGTTGCATCGCTACACCTTTGAACAGAATCATTATCAACGCGGCATGGTGTTGAAAGCGGGTGGCGGCCTCTTCTATCGACGTATCGCCGATCAGGGCGAAGGTCTGAAAAAGGTAGTGGGCGACTTCGCGGTCCATTCGGTCGCAAATCTGGGCGATCTCGGGACGCCGCGCCGATGCGGCCTCGATTTCGGCCCACATGGGACCGTCGCAATCGTGGCAATGGCTGACAAGTTCTGCCCGGAGCACGTCAAGGAATGTCGCGCGCGGATCCGGCGAAGACAGAACCTGGTGGAACAAAGCGCCTACGTCCGCCAAATCATGACCGACCATCGCTTCGATGATCGCATCCTTGGAGGAGAAGTATCGATAGAAATTGCCCGCGCTGATCTCGGCGGCACGCGCCAGATCCTGCATCGAGGCTCCGTCGAAACCTTTCTGCGCAAAGACAGCCTTGATCCGCTTCAGGATCTCGATGGCTCGCGGGTCAGTTGAGACGTCAAGGCTCATGCGGCTGGGCTTTCTGAAGTTCGAATTTGAGAATGAACGTTCATTCACTTATACGCTGGACCTGCGAAGTCAAGGATTTCCTTGAGAATTCAAAGAGACGGTCCGACGCGACGTGGTTTTCAGTGGATCTGTCGACACACAAGTGACCCGACACAAGCGGGACGCTCAGTTACCGTGCGATTTGTCCAAGCTATCCGACCGGGCGGCCATGGGTCGCGGCGAATAGATCGTCGGTCCTGTCTGAGAGGCGAAAGGCAGACTGGCGCCTACGGCCGGTAGATCAAGTACTTGTTGCTCGGTTCATCCGAACGAAGCTCATCGAAACATGGGCCCGCTGGATCAAGGCCGCGGCGTGGATGTCGTCCATCTCGACGGCGTGCAGAACGTCGTGGATCTCGCGGTCGAAGATCACCACCTCGTCCTGCAAGTCTATCAACGACGCGAAGACCGACTGCAGCCAAATCCTTGTCGTCTGGAAGTAGAGCCTTTCGCAGATGGCCCGGAGCGGCTCGTTGGCGGTCAGTTGCAGGATTGCAAGGAAGTAATCCATGTTGAGTTGCGCGAAACGGCGCGGGTCGGGGTCAGAAACGAGGGCACTCGACCGCGCTG
>CAZRNL010000022.1:3285-3914 GCA_964601395.1 uncultured Silicimonas sp.
GGAAAGTTCGCGGAACGCATCGAGCAGTTTGGCCGAAGGAGCGACGGGGTCGAGCTTTCCGATCAGTTCGGCCAGTTCAAGTCGCAGACGGTAAGTTTGCACGAGTTCGGCGATGTTCACGTCCGTGACGAAAGTCCCGACGCCATGCTTCGAACGCAGCAGACCCTCATCCTCGAGACGTGCAAGCACCCTGCGCAGCGGTGTACGGCTCACCCCGAACTCGACCGCGAGCGTCTCCTCCGAAAGCCGGGTACCAGGAGCATAGTCGAGAAGGCAGATGCGGGTCCGGATCTCATCATGCATACGCACGAAGCGGTTCCGCGCCCCGCCCAGGATCGCCATCGCATCTATGTTCATTCCGCGCCTCCCGCTGCGCTCCCGCCCCAAGGATGTAGTACCGCCGCGCTTGCGAGGCAACGAACTAGCCCGCCTGGGACCGCATGCCCGAGAGCTTGCCCGCAAGTCGCTCCAGCATCCCGAGGCAGTCCGAAAGCTGCTCGAGCGACACAAACTCGTCCGGTTTGTGGGCCTGCTCGATCGAACCCGGCCCGCAGATCACCGCCGACATCCCGAGGCTTTGGAAGATCCCGGCCTCTGATCCGAAGGGCACAAGCTCGGCGCTCGTCGCG
>CAZRNL010000022.1:3924-17217 GCA_964601395.1 uncultured Silicimonas sp.
CGCCTGTCAGTTCCATCAGGATTGCCTTCGCCTCGTTCTCGTCCGCCGGCACAAGCCCGTCGACCTCGCCGATGGTCTCCGTCACGATATCGGCCTCGGGCGCGACGGCTCGCATTGCGGGAAGCAGCGTCTCGGAGCAGTACCGTGCGAGGTCACTCTTCACGAAATCCGCGTCGCCCGCCTGCATTGGCCGCATCTCCCAATCGACCCGCGCCTTGCCCGGGATCACGTTGTGTGCGTGGCCACCGGCAAGCGCGCCGGTGTTGATGGTGGTCCAAGGCGGCTCAAACCGGCTTTGGGCAGGCCCCCGCGCCTGCAGCACCTCTTTCAGCTCCAGAAGCCGGGCAACATAGCGCACGGCGTATTCCACTGCGTTGACGCCTCGGTCCGGGGCCGATCCATGCCCCTCGAGACCCGTGAAATGGGTCGAGTACTCGTAGCAGCCCTTGTGACCTTCCACGATCCGCATCGACGTAGGCTCGCCGATGATCGCGACCGAGGGGCGCAGGTCGCGGTCTCGCAAGGTCTCGGCTAGCGACCGGGCACCTATGCAGCCGATCTCTTCGTCGTGCGTGAAGGCGAAATGAAGCGGCCTGTCGCGAACCATCTCGGTGAGGCGTGGAGCCATGATGACTGCGGCTGCGATAAACCCCTTCATGTCGCAGGCGCCCCGACCATAAAGGCGGCCGTCACGCTCCAGAAGCTCGAACGGATCGCTCGCCCACTCCTGGTCGGTCACCGGCACAACGTCGGTATGCCCCGAGAGGACGACGCCGCCGTTGGTGTCGGGACCGATGGTGGCGAAGAGGTTCGCCTTTTGACCTTCGGGATCGAGATGGATATCGACCCGCGCGCCGGAGGATTCGAGCCGTCCTGCGAGATGAGCGATCATTGCGAGGTTGCTGTCGGAGGACACGGTCGGGAAGGCCACCAGTTCTGCAAGAAGCGCCTTGGTCTCGTCGAGGGTCGTCACCTGATCAATCCCTCACGAAGAGTTGGCGTTCGACGCCGCAAGAGTTCCCGGCGGGTCCACTCTCGCGTTTGAGGCTGGCCCCGTCGGTTCCACGACGCTCCATCTCGCGGCGGATCCTGTCGATGCAGCAGCGGTACTCGCCAGCGATGAAGGGAAAACTGGAGTGTCGCATGAGAGTGCTTGGCTTCCATAACTGAAGAGTATTTGTGCACAACGCGAGCGGAATCTACGCCCTGAGATCGATATCTGCCCCGATATGGTGAGATTTGGAAGCAAAATTTCTTGACACACAGCACTGGTGAGCAATGTTGTACACAACAGAGAAAGTCTCGGATTACGAGGCACAGAGTCAACAACGGAGGGTCTCATGAAGAAAATTCTCAAGACGACAGTCGCTGCCGCGTTCACGCTCGGCGCATCGGCAATCGCGGCAGCGGCTGGACCGCTGATGGACCGGATCGAAGCAGGGGAGCCGATCCGCATCGGTTTCGCCAACGAGTTGCCATTCGCCTATCCCGGCGCGAACGGCGAACCGCTCGGCTTCGTCAACGCCCACACGCTCGGCGTGCTCGAAGCTATGGGGTACACCGACATCGAGCCGGTCCAGACCGATTGGGGCGGGCTGATCCCGGGCCTGCAGGCCGGGCGCTTCGACATCATCACGGGCGGCATGAACATCCTCGCCGCGCGCTGCGAGAACGTGGCCTTCTCCGAGCCGATCGCGCGGATCGGCGACGGTTTTCTCGTGCCTGCGGGAAATCCCAAGGGCCTCGGCAACTACGATGACATCCGCGAACAGGACGCCGTGATGGTGACGGGCGCGGGCTACTCGAACATCCAGGCCGCGCGCGATGCGGGCGTCGTGGACGACAACATCATGCAGGTTCCGGGGCCGACCGAAATCCTTGCGGCCGTCCGTGCGGACCGCGCCGATGCCGGGGCGGGCACCTATTTCACGATGAAGCAGCTCGCCGACAGCGCCGGTGGCGCGCTTGAGGTGTCGGACCCCGACGCGATGCCCGAGGAGTCCTTCAATTGGGCCGGGATCGGCTTCAGCAAGGACGACCAGGACTTCGTTGACGCCTTCAACGCGGCGCAGGCGGAATACCTCGGATCCGAGGAGATGCTCGCCGCCGTCGCCGAGTACGGTTATGGCGAGGGCACGCTGCCCGGTGACGTGACGACCGAATGGGTCTGCGCCAACCGCTGACCGGATCGGGGGGCGTGATCGCCCCCCTGCACCACCGCCGGTAGGCCCACATGTCACTCTTCGAATTTCTCGAAACGTACGGCGCACTGATCCTCAGCGGGACCTGGGTAACGATCATCCAGTTCGGACTCGCCACCGCCGTCGCCATCATGGCGGCACTTGCGGGGGGGCTCGGCAAGCTCTCGCAGAACTGGCTTATCCGCGGCGTGGCGGTTACCTACATCGAGATCTTCCGCGGCACATCGCTTCTGGTCCAGCTCTTCTGGATCTTCTACGTCCTGCCTCTCTTCGGCATTTCTCTCGACAAGTTCACGGCCGGGTTCGTCTCCGTCGGATTGAACGTCGGCTCGTATGGGGCCGAGATCGTGCGCGGCGCGATCCAGGCAGTGCCAAAGGGGCAGTGGGAGGCGGCCTACGCGCTTTCTATGTCACCCGCACGCCGGATGCAGCGGATCATCCTGCCGCAAGCGCTGGTCCTCATGCTGCCGCCCTGGGGCAACCTGCTGATCGAGCTTCTGAAGGGCACTGCGCTGGTGGCACTGATCTCGGTCACCGACCTCATGTTCCAGACGCGCCAGATCAATGCCTCCACCTTCCTTTCGGCGCAGGCCTTCGGAACGGCTCTGATCATCTACTACATCCTCGCACGCTTCCTCATCACACCCTTCATGCGCTGGTTGGAACGGGTCATGGCACGGAGGCTCGGGCGCGCATGAGGTTCGACTGGAACTGGGAATTCACCTTCGAGATCCTGCCGCGCCTTCTTGCGGCGACGGTGAACACGCTTATCGCTGCGGGGCTCGGCTATGCCATCGCCGTGGTCCTGGGACTGGTCTTTGCACTGGCCCAGCGGACGCCCTGGTCGCTTCTCACTTTCGTGGTTCGCGAGTTGGTGGAGTTCATCCGCTCCACGCCCCTCGTTCTTCAGATCTTCTTCGTCTTCTACGTGGGCCCGCAATTCGGTGTGCGACTGTCGCCCTGGACGGCGGGGATGATCGCCATCGGGCTACACTATTCCGCCTACCTCTCCGAGGTCTATCGTGCAGGGATCGAAGCGGTGCCGAAAGGCCAGTGGGAAGCGTGCCGTGCGCTGAACATGTCGACCAGCGACACCTACCTGCGCATCGTGATCCCGCAGGCGCTGCCGCCCTCCATCGCCGGGATGGGCAACTACCTGATCGGCATCTTCAAGGATACCCCGATGCTGAGCGTGATCGGTGTGGCCGAGCTGCTTCACACCGCGAACGCCATCGGGTCCGAAAACTACCGCTTCCTCGAGCCGTACACGCTCGTGGGTGTTATCTTCCTCGCCATCTCGCTGCCTGCAGCCGGCCTCGTCCGGCTGTTCGAGGCACGGGTGCGCCGAAAGCTGGGACTCTAGGCATGGACCTTTCCGATTATCCCCTGGAACTGCCGGAAGGCGACCGCCCGATGGTGCGCTTCATGAATGTGACCAAAAGCTATGGGACGCTCACGGTGCTGGACGACCTGAACCTCGACGTCACCGAAGGCGAGATGGTCACGGTGATCGGTCCGTCGGGATCGGGCAAGACGACCGTTCTTCGGATGCTCATGACCCTCGAGACAATCAACGGCGGCGTCATCTACGTCGACGGCAAGCCGCTCACGCACATGGAGAAAGGCGGAAAGCTTGTCCCAGCGGACGAGCGGTATCTCAGGAAGGCGCGCTCCTCGATCGGGATGTGCTTCCAGCACTTCAACCTCTTTCCGCACATGACGGCGCTGAAGAACTGCATGGAGGGCCCTGTCCAAGTTCTGGGACTGTCGCAGCAGGAGGCGCGGGAGCGGTCTGAGGAACTTCTGGAAATGGTCGGAATGATCGACAAGAAGGACCAGCACCCCTCGCGTCTGTCCGGCGGTCAGCAGCAGCGCGTGGCGATCGCGCGGGCGCTCGCCATGCGGCCCAAGGTCATGCTCTTCGACGAAGTGACCTCGGCGCTCGACCCCGAGGTGATCGGTGAGGTCACGAACGTGATCCGACGGCTTGTGGCCGAACACAACCTGACAATGCTAATGGTCACTCACCAGATGGGCTTCGCGCGCGATATCTCGGACCGCATATGCTTTTTCTATCAGGGCAAGATCGAGGAGCAGGGTCCGCCCGAGCAGCTTTTCGAGAACCCGCAGAGGGAACGGACACAGCAGTTCTTGTCGGCGGTCAAGGATGCGGGCTGAATGGACGTCACGCTCGCCGATATCCTGACCGCCAGGGCCGTGATCCGGGGCATTGCCGATGCCACGCCCTTCGTGCCGTCGCCGTTCATGTCGGCGAAGGCGGGACAGGAGTTCGTGCTCAAGCTCGAGAACATGCAGCCGATCGGTGCCTTCAAGCTGCGCGGTGCCTTGAATGCAGTGGCGGCTTTGCCGGACGACGTCGCGGGCGTCACCTGTTGCTCGACCGGCAACCACGGCCGCGGGGTCGCCTATGCCGCGGTCCGGCGCGGGTTCCGGGCGGTCATCTGCATGTCGACACTGGTGCCGCAGGCCAAGGTCGACGGCATCCGCGCGCTTGGCGCGGAGGTGCGAATTCAAGGTCAGTCGCAGGACGACGCGATGGCCGAAAGCCGGCGACTGTGCGAGGCAGAGGGGCTTGTCGAGATCTCGCCTTTCGACGACCCCCGCGTGATTTCGGGACAAGGGACCATCGGACTTGAGATGTTGGAGGCACGGCCGGACCTCGACACCATCCTCGTGCCGCTCTCGGGCGGCGGGCTTGCGGCGGGCGTCGCGGTGGCAGCCAAGGCAATCAACCCGACAGTCCGGGTGATCGGCGTCACCATGGAACGCGGCGCCGCCATGGCCACATCGCTCCGCGCCGGGCGCCCCGTCGAGGTCACCGAGCACGCCTCGCTCGCGGACAGCCTCGGTGGCGGGATCGGGCTTGCAAACCGTTTGTCCTTCCCGCTTTGCCGCGACCTGCTCGACGACGTCGTGCTCGTGACCGAGGACGAGATCCGCCTGGCCATGCAGGTTCTCTACTTCGAGGACCGTATCGTCGCCGAGGGTGGAGCGGTCGTGGGGCTGGCCGCGGTTCTGTCCGGCAAGGTCCGGGCGCAGAGCGGCCCGATGGCCACCATCGTCACCGGGCGCAATCTCGACATGGAGGTCTTCACCCGCATCGTGACGGGTCAGGACGTGACCTTGGGCGACCTCACGGTGAAGGGACGCGCCTATGCCGCATGACATCTGCATCGTGACCGAGGCGGAACTGCGGGCGACCCTGACGCTCGACCTCGCGCTGGTCGACGTCGTCGAGCGTGGCTTCGCGGCGCTGGCCGAGGGCGGCGTGGTCATGCCGCCAGTCCTGTCCATGGACCTGCCCGCCGCCAACGGCGAGGTCGACGTCAAGACCGCCTTCATCCCCGGCGTCGACAGCTTCGCGATCAAGGTCTCGCCCGGTTTCTTCGACAACCCGAAAATCGGCCTGCCCAGCCTCAACGGCCTGATGATCCTCTTCTCCGCGACGACCGGGCTTGTCGAGGCGGTTTATCTCGACAACGGCTACCTCACCGACTTGCGCACCGCCGCCGCCGGGGCGGTCGCCGCGCGCTACCTCGCGCCCGCGACGGTGGAGACGGCGGGCGTCATCGGCGCAGGTGTGCAGGCCCGGCTCCAGATCGAGGCCGCGCATCTCGTTCGCCCCTTCTCCCGCGTGCTCGTCCACGCTCGCGACATGGAGAAAGCCCGCGCCTGTGCGGCGGACCTTGGCAGAAGCCTCGGCATCGTGGCGGAGGTCTTGGCGGATCCCGCGGCGCTGGTGGCGGAAAGCCAGCTTGTCGTGACCACGACGCCGGCGCGGGAGCCGGTGCTGATGGCCGACTGGCTCCACCCCGGACTTCACATCACGGCGATGGGCTCGGATCAGGAGGGCAAGAGCGAGATCGATCCCGCGGCGCTGGTCCGCGCCGATGCCTATATCTGCGACCGGACAAGCCAGTGCGAGGAAAGGGGTGAGCTTCGTGCGGCCCTGGCAGCCGGCATCTGGGACAGGGGCAAGCCGCCTGAAATCGGCGACGTGATCCTCGGGCGCGCGCAGGGTCGTCGATCGGAGCAAGACGTCACGATCTGCGACCTGACCGGCACTGGCGTGCAGGACACCGCCATTGCCGCACATGTCCGCGCACGCTTTCCCGGTGCGGGCACGATTGTGCGGGCTTGAGCCATGAAGCTCGACGCGCGCGATATTGCCATTCTGCAGATTCTGTCGACAGAAGGCCGGATCGCCAAGACAGCATTGGCGGATCGCGTCGGTCTTTCACCCACGCCCTGTTGGGACAGGATGCAACGGCTTGAAAAGGCGGGCCTGATCGAAGGCTACAGGGCCGAGATCTCGCTGAGGAAGCTGGGGCCTCATGTCACCGTCTTCGTGGCCGCCGAACTCGCCGACCACACCGCCGCCCGCTTGCGCGGCTTCGAGGACGCGATGCGGCGCTACGACGAGGTTGTCGCTTGCTGGGCTCTGGGTGGCGGATTCGACTACCTTCTCCAGATCGTCACCCGCGACATCGACGCCTACCAGCGCCTGATCGACGAGATGCTTGACGCCCGCATCGGGCTCGCCCGCTATTTCACCTATATCGTGACGAAGCCCGTGAAGGGGCTTTCCCCGCCACCCTTCAGCGCGCTGCTCGCGACCGAGTGACACCACCTCTCGGAGCCGGTTCCGGCAGTGGATTCCTCTGCCGAAGCCGCCGAGAACAGTCAAATTGCCGTCTCGAACCTGCGAAAATGGCCTGAGCCACAAGGAGCAACGCCATGACGGCCACAGCACTTTCGGCGCGCGCCGACATCGCGGACAAGCGGCTTGTCCGGTCCTTCGCCTATGTCGACGGCAAATGGTGCGGGGCCACCTCGGGCACGACCTTCCCCGTTACCGACCCGGCCACAGGCGAGTGCCTGGGTCAGGTGGCGAAGCTCTCGGGTGCGGACTCCACCGCCGCAGTGGACGCGGCGCAGGCTGCATTCCCCGGTTGGTCCGGGCGGCTTCCGCAGGACCGCGCACGTCTCCTTCGCCGCTGGTTCGAAGAGATCCTTGATCATCGCGAGGACCTCGCCCTCATCATGACGCTGGAACAGGGAAAGCCGCTGAGCGAGGCGCGGGGAGAAATCGACTACGCCGCGACCTTCGTCGAGTTCTACTCCGAGGAGGCCAAGCGCCCGAACATCGAAGGTGTCACGAGCCACCTGCCTGACGCGGAAGTGGAACTCTGGCGCGAACCGGTGGGCGTCGCGGCGCTGATCACTCCCTGGAACTTTCCTTGCGCCATGCTGACCCGCAAGGCCGCCGCCGCACTTGCCGCCGGATGCACCGTGATCTGCCACCCGTCGGCGGAGACGCCTTTCTCCGCGCTTGCCATCGCGGAACTCGCAGAACGGGCCGGAATTCCAGCGGGCGTATTCAACGTGGTCACCGGCGACGCGCCCGAAATCGTCGGACCCTGGACGGAAGATCCGCGCGTCCGCGCTCTGTCCTTCACCGGCTCGACCGAGGTGGGCCGGCTGCTTTACCGTCAATCGGCGGATACCGTGAAGCGGCTGATCCTCGAGCTTGGTGGCCACGCGCCGGTTCTTGTCTTCGCGGACGCCAATCTCGAGAATGCGGTCGCCGAAACGATGAAGGCCAAGTTCGCCACCTCCGGGCAGGACTGCCTCGGCGCAAACCGCATCTATGTGGAGCGGTCCATTTACGACGCCTTCTGCACGCGGCTCGTTGCCGCGACCGAGGCTCTCAAGGTCGCACCTGGGCTTGAGGACGGTGATATCGGCCCGCTTGCGAACGAGGCGACCGTCAGCAAGCAGGAAGCCCATGTCGCCGATGCGCTGGCGCGAGGCGCGCGGCTCGCTTGCGGCGGATGCCGCCTGCCCCTCGGGCCATTGTTCTACGCGCCAACGGTTCTCACCGACGTACCCGACGGCGCCACGATCCTGCAGGAGGAGACCTTCGGCCCGGTCGCGGCCGTCCTGCCCTTCGGTACAGAGGACGAGGTCCTCGCCCACGCGAACGATACCGAATACGGGCTCGTGGCTTACCTGCACACCTCCGACCCGCGCCGGATCTACCGCCTCTCCCGCGCACTCCAGTACGGGATGGTTGCCGTGAACCGCACAAAGGTCACCGGCGCACCCATCCCCTTTGGCGGCTGGAAGCAATCCGGCCTTGGCCGCGAGGGATCGCGGCTCGGGATGGAAGAATTCACTGAAGTCAAATACGTCTGCCGCGACTGGGCGTGAGAAAGGGATCACCATGCTGACGAACGACCAACTCGCCCTCTGGGACCGCGAAAGCTTCTTCCACCCCTCGACGCATCTGGCACAACACGCTCGCGGCGAAACACCTTCTCGTATCATGCGGGGCGGCGATGGCGTCTTCATCGAGGATCGAGACGGCACCCGCTTTCTCGATGCTTTTGCCGGTCTCTACTGCGTGAACGTGGGCTATGGGCGTCCCGAGATCGCCAAGGCCATCGCCGAGCAGGCGCATGCGCTCGCCTATTATCATTCCTATGTGGGGCACGGGACCGAAGCCTCGATAACGCTGGCAAAAATGATCCTGGACCGCGCGCCCTCGAACATGTCGAAAGTCTACTTCGGCCTTGGCGGATCGGACGCGAACGAGACGAATATCAAGCTTGTCTGGTACTACAACAACGTGCTTGGCCGGCCGGAGAAAAAGAAAATCATCTCGCGCTGGCGGGGCTATCACGGGTCGGGGCTGATGACTGGCTCTCTTACCGGGCTTGAACTGTTCCACAAGGCCTTCGACCTGCCGTTGTCGCAGGTGGTTCACACCGAGGCTCCTTATTACTACCGCCGTCCGAGTGCCGAGATGACGAAGACCGAGTTCACCGCGCACTGCGCGGCCGAGCTGGAGGCCCTGATCGAGCGCGAAGGCGCCGACACCATCGCGGCCTTCATCGGAGAGCCACTGCTTGGCACCGGGGGTATCGTCCCGCCGCCCGAGGGCTACTGGGCTGCGATCCAGGCCGTTCTTCGCCGGCACGACATCCTTCTCATTGCCGACGAGGTCGTCACCGGCTTCGGGCGTCTCGGCTCGATGTTCGGTTCGGAACACTATGGGATCACGGCCGACATCATCACCATCGCCAAGGGTCTGACCTCCGCGTACGCGCCGCTCTCGGGATCCATAGTGTCGGACCGGGTCTGGTCCGTGCTCGAGCAGGGGACGGACGCCATGGGACCGATCGGCCACGGCTGGACCTACTCGGCCCATCCCATCGGCGCGGCGGCGGGGATCGCGAACCTTCAGCTCATCGACGACCTCGGCCTCGTCGGCAACGCAAGGGAAGTGGGCGGCTACCTTCTGCGCACGATGCGCGAGGCTCTGGAAGATCACCCGAACGTGGGCGAAATTCGGGGCGACGGGATGCTCTGCGCGGTCGAGTTCGTCGAGGACCGTGCGACACGGCGACCCTTCGACCCGGCGCGTAAACTCGTCCCGCAGATCGCGGCCGCCATGCTGTCGCAGGAAAAGGTCATCGCCCGCGCGATGCCTCAGGGAGATATCCTCGGCTTCGCGCCGCCCCTGTGCCTGACGCGGGAGGAAGCCGACCAGGTCGTTTCGGCGACGCTCCGGACGGTGAAGTCGGTGTTGGCGTAGTCGTCGGCAGCGAGATGGTGCGGACGGGTCAGGCGTTCTTGCTCTGATCTTGGCTCTGCGGACGTGCCCGGCGCTCTCGGTCGTCGGCCCTCAAGGTACGGTCAATGCCATGGCGACGTATCGTCAGGCGGCGTAAACGGCCGGTTCCGGGTCAGAAAGGCGTAGTCGCATCAGCACTCGTAGCGGAGGCGTCCTGTTTGCGCCTCCGGCCATCGACCGTGCAATCGGCACTTGAGCCCTATTGAAGACGTCCATCCAATGTTGACCCGTTTGAGCCTATCCTCTGCGACAGATTTGCTCAAACCACGATCAGGCGCTTTAAATTGCCGAGCGCCCAACCCAATTCGACATTCGAGACAGTTTATCCGGCCTCATTCCCGGTCGCAGAGGTATAAGAATTAATGTCGGAGACATTAAATGCATTGGGCGGGATCGGGCTGTTCCTGCTGGGCATGAAGATCATGACGGATGCGCTGCGCGAGGCGGCAGGGGCAAATCTGCGGTGGCTGCTGGCGCGCTTCACCACCACGCCGCTGCGGGGCGTGGTGAGCGGCGCTGTTACCACGGCCGTCATCCAGTCGTCCTCGGCGACAACGGTGATGACTGTGGGGTTCGTGGGCGCGGGTCTGCTGAGTTTTCCGCAGGCACTCGGCGTGATCTACGGAGCCAATATCGGCACGACAGTGACGGGCTGGATCGTGTCCCTGGTGGGATTCAAGCTGAAGCTGGGCGCGGTGGCGATGGGCCTTCTGTTCGTCGCGAGCCTGACACTGCTCTTGTCGCAGGGACGCGCGGCGCGGATCGCGAGGATAGCGGCGGGGTTCAGCCTGCTCTTCATCGGGTTGGATCTGATGCAGGAGGGCATGTCCGGCGCGGCCGTCTGGATCACCTCTGAGCGGACTCCCGGTGCAGGGCTTGCCGGAATGCTGGCGATGGCGGCGCTTGGGCTGGCGGTCACGGTGGTCATGCAATCGTCGTCAGCGGCCATCGCGGTGGTTCTGGTTCTGTTGGCCACTGGCGCGCTGCCGCTGATCCAGGCGGCAGCGGCGGTAATCGGGATGAACCTCGGCACCACTTTCACCGCGCTCATCGCCGCGGTTGGGGGGTCGCGGTCGATGCAGCAGACTTCGATTGCAAACTTGCTGTTCAATCTTGGTACTACGGTGATCGCCTTTCCCATGCTGCTGGTGATCTCAGGGCCGCTGGAAGGGCTGGCCGCGCGGACCGGGGTAGATACCGCGCTCGTCCTGTTTCACACCGGGTTCAACTTGTTGGGCACCCTGATCTTTCTGCCCGTCACCCATCATTTCGCTGCGCTGGTGGTAAAGCTGCGGCCCGATCTGAGCGAGCACGCGGCGCCGGAACTGGACCGCCGCCTGTTGAGTGACGAGGGCGCCGCTATGCAGGTCGCACATTCCACGGTGACCTGGGCCGCGCGGGAGATTTTTGCGGCCTATGCGCTGGCCCTCGGACCCAAAGGCGATTTGCGACGACTATCGGCGCTGGACCCGCGGGTGACGATCACACTGGCGGACCTGAAGGACTACATGGCCGAGATCACGGTCCCGCGCAACAAGCCGGCCGAGACCGCCGCCTTTGCCGCCTTGATGCACCAATCCGACCACCTTGTGAGACTGATCGAACAGGCAAGGCATCGCGGTTTCATCCCGGTGCTGAATCGCGATGCTGTGACTCGGCGTCCAGCGAAATGGTTCGCTGCCTGCCTGTCGTCCGATCATGCGATTGAGCTTCCCGAGATCGGCATGCGCATGGCGCGCATGTCCGATCCGGTCGCGCATCGGTTCACGCGGCACCGGCGCGGCCTGCTGCTGGGCGAGCATGCGGGAATATACACGATGCAGGATACTTTCCAGACCACCGACGCGATGCGGTGGCTCTCGCGGATCATGCACAATGTCCGGCGCGTCGGCGAATACGACCAAGAGGTGCGGGACAGAATGGGGCACGGAGCCCTGCCTGTCTCCGACGCGTAACCGTCGCTCCACCCTGAATGACGGTTGTGCGAGGCGACTTGATTCAAATCAGGGGCAACGCGCCGGAGTTGGGCAAGAGTGCGAGTGGCCAGAAAAGTCGGCATGCATGGCGCAGCCAGGGCAGGCAACTGAACCGCTGCTTCAGGATGCGAACAGATTGGATAAAGAAGCCGTGGACAGCAAACAGCAGATACACTTCCGCGCGGCGATCCTGAGGGTGCATCTGTGCAAGCGCGAGACGATCACGCCGGCCAAGTTTGCCCTTCTGAAATCGGAGGGAGACATCGCCGCATGACCCGCAAGCCTGCCGCCAAGCCAGCCCGCAACCACGCGTCCGCACCTGAGGACCCACCGCTTCTGCCCGCGGTGGTTCCCTCTCCCGCCGAAACACCGGACCCCGACACGCCGCATCCGCACGACATGCTCGACCGCGCCACGATGGCAAGCCTGGCCCGGTTGACCGCCGGGCTGTCGCCGCACGCGATGATCGATGCCTGGAGCGATTGGGCCATGCACCTGGCACGCGCGCCCGGGCGGCAGCTGGAGTTGATGGAACGGGCGCAAACAAACGGCATGAAGCTGGCGCACTACGCCGTGACGCAGATGATCGGCCAGAGCCCGGAAAAACCTTTTGCGCCCGGACGCGACGACACACGCTGGACGCATCAAGGGTGGGACAGGGCGCCCTTCGCGCTCTGGCAACAAGGGTTTCTGGCCGCCCAGGACTGGTGGGAGGCGGCCACGTCGAACCTGCGCGGATTGCGCCGCCAGAACGCGGATCGCACGGGGTTCATGATACGGCAGCTTATGGATACCGTTTCACCGGCCAATTTCCCGCTCGCCAACCCGGAGATCATCGAAAAGACGCAGGCGACGGGTGGACGTAACCTGTTCGACGGGCTGGTGCATTTCGCCGACGATGCCAGCCACATCCTGGCACAGGAACACCGTCCCGTTCCCAAGGACTTTGCACTTGGCAAAGTGCTGGCCTGCACGCCGGGCAAGGTGATCTTTCGCAACGAACTGATGGAACTGATCCAGTATGCGCCGACCACGGACGAGGTGCAGGCCGAGCCGGTGCTGATCGTGCCCGCCTGGATCATGAAATACTACATTCTCGATCTGTCGCCGGAGAATTCCTTTATCCGATGGCTGGTCGGTCAAGGTTACACGGTGTTCTGCATCTCCTGGCGCAATCCTGGGGCCGAGCACGCGAACCTTTCGCTGGAGGATTACCGCAAGCAGGGCATCATGCAGGCACTCGACGTGGTCAACGACATCTTGCCCGGGCAAAAGGTGCACGCCAACGGCTATTGCCTCGGAGGCACGCTGCTGGCCATCGCGGCGGCGGCGATGGCGCGCGATTGCGACGATCGGCTCGCCTCGGTCACACTGATGGCCGCACAGGTGGATTTTGCCGAAGCCGGGGAGTTGCTTCTGTTTCTGGATGAAAGCCAGGTTGCCTTCCTCGAGGATC
>CAZRNL010000023.1:0-17060 GCA_964601395.1 uncultured Silicimonas sp.
GGCCTCTTCGAAGCGGGCCTGGACGACCGGCGCGACCACCGCCTGAGCGATCCGGTCGCCGTGCGCAATGGTTACGGGCCGGTCTCCGAGATTGATCACGATCACGCCCAGCGCGCCGCGATAATCGCTGTCGATGGTGCCGGGCGCGTTCGGAAGTCCCAGCCCGTGTTTCAGCGCGAGGCCCGAACGGGGACGAACCTGCATCTCGAAGCCCTGGGGGATCTCGACCGCAAGGCCGGTCGGGATCAGACGGCGTTCGCCGGGATTCAGGGTCACGCCATCGCGGTCGCTCGGGGGGAAATTGGCGCGCAGGTCGGCACCCGCGGCACCGGCGGTCTCATAGCTCGGCAAAGGCACGGACGCATCGGCGTCGGGCAGCCTCAGAACGCGGACAACGGGCATCATGCCAGCGCGTCGGCGATCCGGCGTGCCAGACGACGGGCGACCTCGTCCTTCGAGGAGCGCGGCCAGTCCTCGGCCCCGTTCTTGTCGATCAGGCAAACCGCATTTTCGGACCCACCCATGATGCCGGTGCCGGGCGAGACATCGTTCGCCACGATCCAGTCGCAGCCCTTGCGTTCGCGCTTGGCGGTGGCATTGGCGATCACGTCGTCGGTTTCCGCGGCGAAGCCCACGACCAGCTTCGGACGTCCGGACTTCATCTGCGACACGGTGGCAAGGATGTCGGGGTTCTCCGACAGCGCAAGCGCAGGCGGCTTGCCACCCTTGTGCTTCTTGATCTTGCCTGCCGACGGTTCGACGTGCCAGTCGGCCACAGCGGCGGCAAAGACGGCGGCGTCCGCGGGCAACGCGTTCTGCACCGCGCCCAGCATCTGGACGGCCGTCTCGACCTTCACGACCATGACGCCTTCCGGAGCCGGCACCGTGGCCGGGCCGGTGACAAAGGTCACCTGTGCTCCAAGCGCCGAAAGTGCGCGGGCCAGCGCCGTTCCCTGCGCGCCGGACGAGCGATTGGCGATGTAGCGGACCGGGTCGATCGGCTCGTGCGTCGGCCCGGACGTCACCACGATGTGCCGTCCCTTCAGGGGACCATCCGCCAGCCGCTCTGCTATTGCCGCCAGGATCGCCGCCGGCTCCGCCATGCGTCCCGGACCGTATTCGCCGCAAGCCATGTCGCCCTCGTCCGGCCCGACGCGGTGTATGCCGTCGGCATTGAGTGTGGCGAAGTTCCTCTGGTTTGCCGGGTGCAGCCACATGCGGACGTTCATTGAGGGGGCGACGAGAACCGGCGTGTCCGTCGCCAGAAGCAAAGTCGAGGCCAGGTCAGAAGCATGACCGCCCGCCATCTTCGCCATCAGATCGGCAGTTGCCGGAGCGACAACGATCAGGTCGGCGGAGCGGGACAGTTCGATGTGCCCCATCTCGGCTTCGTCTGTCAGGTCGAAAAGGTCGGTATAGACCTTCTCGGCCGCAAGTGCGGACGCCGAAAGCGGCGTCACGAACTCCTGCGCCGCACGCGTCAGAACCGGTGTCACATGTCCGCCCGCCTTGCGGATCAGGCGGATCAATTCCAGCGACTTGAACGCGGCGACCCCACCGCCGACGATCAGAAGTATGCGTTTGCCCTGAAGCATGATGCCCTGTCCTTGGTTGCCTCAAGTGTTAAGGGGCAAGGGGGTCGCGGGCAAGACGCGCTGTCATCGGAACGCGTCACAGGGATCGTCGCGCTCGATGGCGCGTGTCACGATCCAGTCGTCGAAGGTGGGACTGTCGGGAGCGAACTCCTCGAACTGACCCACCGAACGGACACTCAGGCCCTTTGGAAGCAACGATGGCACGCCCCAGTCCCTGCGTGCATGCCCATTGCCGGTGATGACCACCACCATGCCTCGGCCCGTCCGCGCCACGCTTTCCTCGTAGGCCGCCAAGGTCGCGCGGGCGAGTGCGGCGTCGCGCAGCCGCTGCGCCTCGACCATACCCGGAAGCAACTCCGGTGGCATCGCGTCGCAATGGGCGGCCTGCTGCAAGGCTTCCATGTCTGCCTGCAATTCGTCGGAATAGCTTCGGTCAAGCCCGAAGATCGACGCCCCGCCTCCGAATACGCTTGCGGCTCCCTCCGACATGGCGCGGCGCACGTCTTCATTGGGCAGACCGCCTCCGAGTATGGCGGAATCCGGAGCGGCCGCGAAGATCGGATAATACATAGAGAAGCTCGGCCAACCACGCTCCTCCCATTCGAGAGCCGCTTCCAGGGCTTTCGCATCGCCCAGCAGCTCGTGCGTAATCCGAGCGGCCAGCCGGGGCGTAAGTTGCTCGAAGACCAGCGCAGCCGGACCCAGTGAAGCCACCGCGCGCGCCTGATTGGCATGATGATAGGGGTTGTCGTGAACCTCGCCGATCACGAGCACATCGACCGCCGCGAAACCGGACCAGTCGTCACCAGAAAATTGGCCGGCGTAAGCCGGCCAATTCAGTACGAGGGAAAGGAAAAAGCTCAGGCGAAAAATTCGTGCACTTCCCGCGATTGGGATTCGAGGTTCTTGCGCATCTTCTGAAAGGCGGCAGCTTCAAGTTGGCGCACGCGCTCTTTTGAAAGACCGAGTTCATCGCCCAGGCTTTCGAGTGTGCGAGGCTCGTCCCGCAACTTGCGTTCACGAACGATGAACCGTTCGCGTTCGTTGAGCGCGGACAGAGCAGTCAGAAGCCAGTTCCGAAGCGTGTCGATATCCTTCTCATGTTCGACGACGGCGGACTGGCGCGCTTCCTGGTCTTCTAGTGTCTCGATCCACTCGCGGCCTTCATCGTCGGACGACTGCGTCGCATTCAGGGAAAAATCGGCTCCGGCCAGTCGGCCTTCCATCATCTCGACATCGTGGAGCGGCACGCCAACCTCGGTCGCGATCATTTCCCGCATCTTGTGGCGGTCCAGCGTTTCTCCGCGACCTGCAGCCTCGCGCTCCAACCGGGCCTGAACACGGCGCATGTTGAAGAACAACGATTTCTGGCTTGAGGTCGACCCGGTACGGACCATCGACCAGTTCCGCATCACGTAGTCCTGGATCGACGCCTTGATCCACCAGACCGCATAGGTCGAAAAGCGGACGCCGCGGTCGGGATCGAACTTGTCCGCCGCCTTCATCAGCCCCAGCCCTGCTTCCTGGATCAGGTCGTTCATCGGCGCACCGTAGCGCTTGAACTTGGCAGCCATCGAAATCGCAAGGCGCATGTAGGCGGTAATCAGGCGGTGAAGGGCTTCCTCGTCTCGGTGATCGCGCCACGCATATGCCAGCTTGAGTTCCGTTTCGGCATCCAGAAGTTCTGCTTTCATAGCACGCCGCGAAAGCGTCTGGTCAGTCATGCCGTCAAGAGCCATCTTATTCTCTCCCGGGTACTGCAAACGGGTTTTACCCGCCCGCTTCTTTACCGTTGTTACGTAAGACACGGCCTCCCGGATCAATAGTTTCACTTCAAAAAAGTTCCCGCCGGCCGGTCATATCCGGCCTGCCAACCACGCGTTGGGGTGAAATTTGCGAGCTTAACTTCTTCTTAATGTCAACATCCGTAAGCATGGCAGGTTCCCCGGGAGTAACCATGGTCGCGCGCAGCTATACGGTCGCTTTCGAAGGGATCGAGGCCAGACTGGTAGAGGTCCAGTGCGCGCTTTCGCCGGGCATTCCGTACTTCTCGATCGTCGGACTGCCCGACAAGGCGGTCAGCGAAGCGAAGGAACGCGTCAGATCGGCACTGAACGCCCTGTCCATTGCTTTGCCCGCACGCCGGATCACAGTCAATCTTTCGCCCGCCGACATGCCCAAGGAAGGGTCTCACTTCGACCTTCCCATCGCCCTGGCGCTTCTGGCGGCGATCGAGATCATCCCGAAGGACACATCCGAGGGGTTGGTCGCCCTGGGCGAACTGTCACTCGATGGTTCGCTGGTCGCGGTTGCGGGGGCCCTGCCTGCAGCCCTTGCGGCCGCCGAGGCGGGCCGGTCACTGATCTGCCCCGCTGCATCCGGCCCCGAGGCTGCCTGGGTCGGGCAGACCGCCGTGATCGCCCCGGCATCGCTCGGTGAGGCTATCCAGCATCTGACCGGCGCGCGCGTTCTGCCGCTGAGCGAACCGGGCGAGGTGCAAGAGATCGTCGGCGGCCCGGATCTGGCCGAGGTCAAGGGACAGGAGCGGGCCAAACGCGCACTCGAGATTGCGGCCGCAGGGCGCCACCACCTTCTGATGGTCGGCTCGCCCGGATCCGGAAAATCCATGCTGGCCGCACGCCTGCCCGGCATCCTGCCCGACCTCGCCCCGGATGAAGCGCTCGAGACCTCGATGGTCCAGTCCCGTGCGGGATTGATCGATGCAGGCGGCATCTCGCGCCGCCGTCCCTTCCGCGCACCGCACCATACCGCGTCGATGGCGGCAATCGTCGGAGGCGGCAAGGGGGCGAAACCCGGCGAGATCAGCCTGGCGCACAACGGGGTTCTCTTCATGGACGAATTTCCCGAGTATCCACGCGGCGTGTTGGAGACGCTGCGGCAGCCGATCGAAACCGGGGACGTCGTCGTCGCCCGTGCCAACGCCCACGTGAAGTACCCTTGCCGCTTCCTGTTGATCGCTGCGGCCAATCCCTGCAAATGCGGCTACATGGCCGATGCCAATCGCGCCTGCGCGCGCGCTCCGGCATGCGGGGAAGAGTACATGGGCCGGATCTCGGGTCCGTTGATGGACCGCTTCGATCTGCGCGTGGAAGTGCCGCCGGTGTCGTATCAGGACCTCGACCTCCCCGCGTCGGGAGAATCGTCGGCAAGCGTCGCCACGAGGGTTGCCGCCGCGCGACGTGTGCAGCAGGCACGATACGCCGACAAGGGCGAGGTGCGCGTGAACGCCGACGCGAACGGCGCACTGCTGGACGATGTGGCGACACCTGACGAAGAAGGACGCGCCCTTCTCTCACAAGCCGCCGAACGGATCGGGCTGTCTGCGCGGGGCTACCACCGGGTCTTGCGCGTGGCCCGGACCATCGCCGACCTCGAGGGGCGCGCGACTGTCGGACGAACCGACATAGCCGAGGCGATCAGCTTCCGGATCGCGGGGTCGAGGATCTGAGACGCTGCCGCGCGAACTCTGCGACGCGATCGAGGGCGTCATCGGCCTCCGGCACCCAGCGAAGGAACATCTGCCAGACATGAGGTGCATCAGGCCAGAGATCGGTGCGGACATCGACACCTGCGCCACGCAACGTGTCGGCAAGCCGGATCGTATCATCACGCAGGATTTCGGTTCCGCTGGCCTGAAGATAGATCGGCGGCGCACCCCCGAAATCCGCGAAAAGGGGCGACAGGCGAGGGTCCGCGAGATCGGCGTTCGGAGCAACGATTGCGCGTAACTCCTCGATCCGCTCGACTGGCAGGATCGGGTCGCGATCGGCATTCTCCACCATCGAGTTTCCCGATAGCGTCATGTCCGTCCAGGGCGAGAAGGCGAATAGTCCGGCCGGACATTCCCGGCGGGACAACATATGCGCCAGAAGCGCCAACGCCAGACCGCCTCCGGCGCTGTCACCACCCAACAGGATGTCGCCGGGCAGGATGCCTTCCGAGCGAACTGCCTGCCATACCGCGACGGCGTCCTCGAAAGCGGCGGGAAACGCGGCTTCGGGGGCCAACCGATAGTCGGGCAGGACAGCCCTGATGCCGCAGGCATGCGCAAGGTGCCCGATCATGGCCAAGTGCGTCCGGGGGCTTCCGGTGATGTACCCGCCACCGTGGAAGTAGAGAAGGACCTGCTTCGCTGGCGCGCCCAAGGGTGCGACCTGAATTCCGGGAATGCCGCCAAGCGTCACGGGCGAAGACGCAGACTTCACTCCGCGAAAGAGCAGGCGCGCAATCAGGTCGAAATCCCGGCGGGCCCGCTGGGGTGTCTTTGTACGCTTCAGCAGAGGCCGCCCGAACCGCCTCAGGGCGAAATTCAATGCGGCCAGCCTGCGGCTCATGGCGACAGGCGGGCTTCGATGGCGTCCCAGATGGCGCCGGTGGCGTTCACGCCGTCGAACCGTTCAAGTTCCTGAAGCCCGGTGGGCGAGGTGACGTTGATCTCGGTGAGGTAGTCGCCGATGACGTCAATGCCGACGAAGACCTGCCCCTTCTCGCGCAAAAGCGGGCCAATGGCCGCGCAGATTTCGCGGTCCCGCGCGGTCAGGCCGACCTTCTGGGCGGTTCCGCCTATGTGCAGGTTCGAGCGCGTCTCACCCTCGGGAGGCACCCGGTTGATCGCACCCACGGGCTCGCCGTCGACAAGAATCACGCGCTTGTCGCCGTTCGAGACGTCGGGCACGAATTTCTGCGCGATGAGCGGCTCGGAATTCATGCCGGAGAACATCTCCCAGAGCGAGACGAGATTGCGGTCGTCGGGTGTCAGGCGGAACACGCCCGCACCGCCATTGCCGTAAAGTGGCTTCAGAATGATATCGCCATGCATCTTGCGAAAAGCCCGCAACGTGTCGAGATCGCGTGCGATTGTCGTTGGCGGGGTCAGGTCGGGGAACCGAAGGACCAGCAGCTTCTCCGGGAAATTCCTGACCCAGAACGGATCGTTGACGACCAGGGTTCCGGGCGCCAGACTCTCCAGCAGATGGGTCGTGGTGACATAGCCCATGTCGAAGGGCGGGTCCTGCCGCAGCCAGACCACGTCGAAGTCCGACAGGTCGACTTCGGCTTCGGGTCCAAGCGTGAAGTGATTGCCCTTCTCGCGCCGCACGGACAATGGCCAGCCGCGCGCGGTCACCCTGCCGTCCTGCCAGGCCAGCCGGTCCGGCGTGTAGTAGAACAGTTCCGCGCCCCGCGTCTGAGCTTCTTCGGCGATGCGAAAAGTTGAATCGGCATCAATGTTGATCGGACCGATTGGGTCCATCTGGATGGCAACTCTCACAGGCGCATCTCCCCTCGCAAGTGCAAGATCGTTTCGCCGGTTCTGGCGCAAGCGGCCGGCGGGTGCAACGAGGCAATGGCGGGCGGGTCAGGTGAGTGTGAGATTCATGAGCGTTTCAACCCTGCCCTGCCCGTCGACCAGCGCGGCATCGAAACGCATGGCGCTTCGCAAACCGTCCGGCAGCCCGCCCACGTACTCCTGAGCCGCCCCGACGATGCGTTCCAACTGCCGGGAGGTCAGTCGCTCCGCGGCGGCCGCGAAGGTCGGAGCAGTCTTGACCTCGACGAAAACAAACTCGTCGCCGTCGCGAACGATGAGGTCGATCTCGCCCGACAGACCACGCCAGCGGCGATCCAGAAGAACGCATCCGTTATCTTCGTAGTGCCGCGCGACGCTGTCTTCGGCCGAGAGTCCGGCCAGATAGTTGCGAGTGCCCCGGTGGATCCTGTCAGTGTGGGTGAGATCGACGGGCACACTTCATTCCTCTGTTCCGACCCCGGCTAACAGCAAGACCTCAACGAGTTCCTAATCCCGTTTCTGCAATTCGAGACCCATCTGGTAGAGATCCCGTTTCGACGCTCCAAACCGGTTCGCCACCTCGTTCGCGGCTTCCTTCAGCTTCGCGGTCTTCAGAGCCTCGATGAGAGCCGCTTCAAGTGTCTCTTCTCCGACTTTCTGGGTGCCTTTGCCGATGCAGAGTGCGATCTCGCCCTTGACCGTCCGATCACGGAAGGCATCCGCCAGCTCGCCCAGCGTAGCCCTGGTGACTTCCTCGAACTTCTTGGTCAGTTCACGACACACAGCTGCCGGACGATCCGCCCCCAGAACCGCGGACGCAGCCTCCAGCGTTCGGGCAAGCCGCTTCGGGCTCTCGTAGAGAACCAGTGTCGCTCCGACTTCCCGAAGCTCCTCCAGAAAGGCCTTTCGCGCCCCCTTTGTCGTAGGCGGGAACCCCGCAAAGAGAAACCGGTCGCTTGGAAGGCCGGACACAGTCAGCGCAGCGATCACCGCGGCGGGACCGGGTGCCGAGAACACCGGGTACGCCGCCGCGATGGCGGCGCGGCCAAGCGCATAGCCCGGATCGGCAACCAGCGGCGATCCCGCCTCGGAGGCATAAGCGACAGAACGGCCTGCATCGAGTTCCGCCAGAAGTTTCGGACGTTGCGCGGCACCGTTGTGGTCGTGATAGGCCAGAACGCGCCTGCCACCCAGGGGTACGCCGTGGATTTCCATCAATCGGCGCAGCGAGCGTGTGTCCTCGGCGGCCAGAACATCCGCCGATCCAAGGATGTCCAATGCGCGCAGCGTTATGTCACGTGCGTTGCCCAGCGGTGTCGCGACGAAATACAGACCGGGCGCCAGCGCCCTGGCGGGACCTGGGCCGCTCATCCGGTCTCTCGCGATTTACAGCAGGAGCATTTCTGCATAGGGTCGCAGCAACTTTCTGTTCGTCCAAGGAGCGTTCTTCGCGATGGTTGCTGTTTTCCCCCTGCGCCGCAAGGTCCTGGCCTGGATCGCTGCCGGATTCGCCACCTTGGCACTCGGTGCATGTGACATGCCGATGCCCGGCGGCGGCGGGCCGTTGATCAATACCGGACGTGCCGTTCCGGTCGCACTTCTGGTTCCGAAATCCTCTTCCACCAGCGCCGGAATTGGGCAATCTCTTGAAAATGCAGCACGTCTTGCGGTCAGCGACCTCCAGGGCGCGAACATAGATCTGCGAGTCTACGATACTGCCGGCACCGCTGCGGGCGCGACTTCCGCCGCACAGGCGGCACTTGCGGACGGGGCCCGCATCCTCGTCGGCCCGCTTTTTGCCGAAGCCGCCAACGCCGCCGGGCAGGTCGCCGCAACGCGCGGCGTAAATGTCCTTTCCTTCTCGAACAACCCTGCCGTCGCGGGCGGCAACGTGTTCATTCTCGGCAACACGTTCCAGAACACCGCAGACAGGCTGGTGCGGTATGCGGCGACGCAGGGGCGTGGCAACATCTACATCGTGCACGCCCAGGACCCGGCTGAACAGCAGGGCGCAGACGCGATCCGCCGGGCCATCCAGGCCAACGGCGGACAACTGGCAGGCATCACGTCTTTCCCGTTGTCCCAGCAGGGCGTCATCGACACCATACCGTCCATTGCGCGCGAGTATCGCGCATCGGGTGCAAACTCCATTTTCGTGACCTCCGGAACCGCGGGTGCGTTGCCTTTCCTGGCCGAGCTTCTTCCCGAGAACGGCATAGATGGTGACAACTCGCAGTTCATCGGGCTTCAGAGACTTGATATTCCGTCGTCGGCACTGTCGTTGAAGGGACTTCAGGGAGCATGGTATGCGACCCCGTCGCCGGCACTGGCCCAACAGTTCGCAAATCGCTATCAGGCGGTCTACGGCTCCAGTCCGAACCCGGTTGCAGGGCTTGCCTATGATGCGGTTGCAGCCATCGGCGCACTCGTCGCGCAGGGCAATGCAAATGCTCTGACGGCGGACGGCTTGACGCAAGGACAGGGTTTTGCGGGCGTGAATGGACCCTTCCGCCTTTTCCGTAACGGCACCAACGAGCGCGGACTGGCCGTTGCAACCATCCAGAACAACCAGGTGATCGTGATTGACCCCGCGCCCAGAAGCTTTGGCGGCACCGGCTTCTAAGCCACCTGCCGAGCCGTACACGGACCTTGACGCTCTGGCCGAGCTTGGGCTTGAGGAAAGCAGACTTGTCGATCGCAAGTCGGTGTTCGACGCAATCTGTGAGGCAATTGGCGACCAGACGGATGGGCGGGCGATCCGAAGGATAACCGTCTCCATCCTGAAAGTGGAGCAGGCCAGCGCCAGACAGGCGATCGCCGATGCGTTGAGTCGGCGGCCGCTTGCGTCCAGACCGGCCGTGCGCGCCTACAGCCTCGTCACCGATCACATCGTCGAAATCGTCTTTAGGGTGGCTTCAAACTTTCTCCACCGGAATCCGAACCCGACCGAAGGCGAACGCCTCGCGATACTTGCAGTGGGCGGCTACGGGCGGGGCGAGATGGCGCCCTATTCGGACGTCGATCTTCTGTTCTTGATGCAATGGAAGGTCACACCCTGGGCCGAAAGCCTGATCGAGAGCATGCTCTACATCTTCTGGGACCTGCACATGAAGGTCGGGCATTCCTCGCGCAGTATCAAGGACTGCATTCGCCTTGGTCGTGAGGATTACACGATCAGGACCGCCCTGCTCGAGCACCGCTACCTGATAGGCGACGAGGACCTCGCCCGGACGCTGGATCTCCGCCTGAAGCGCGACCTATTCCGCAACACAGCCTCCGACTTCATCGAAGCCAAACTGGTGGAACGTGCCGAAAGACACCGCAAGCAAGGCGGCCAGCGCTATATGGTCGAGCCCAACGTCAAGGAGGGCAAGGGTGGCCTTCGCGATCTTCAGACCCTGTTCTGGATCGGAAAATACATCCACGGGGTCGACGACGTGGCCGATCTGGTCGGTCTCAAGGTGTTCGACGCCGCGGAATACAAGCGTTTCGAAGCGGCCGAGACGTTCCTGATGGCCGTGCGCTGCCAGCTTCACCTGTCAGCCGACCGCGCAATGGACCAGTTGACCTTCGACATGCAAGTCGAGGTGGCATCGCGTCTTGGATACAAGGACAAGGGCGGGCGGCGCGCTGTCGAGCATTTCATGCAGGATTATTTCCGTCATGCGACCGCCGTAGGCGAACTGACACGCATCTTCCTGACTGCGATGGAATCCAAGCATGTAAAATCTGCGGCTTCGCCGTTCACGCTGTTCAGGCGGAAGCGGACGCTGAAGCCGGGGTATGTGCTCAAACAGGGACGACTGGCGATCGTCAGCGAGACGCAGTTCCTGAAGGACAAGCTCAATCTGCTGCAAATCTTCGAGGAAGCCCTCAGGACGGGCTATCTGTTGCATCCGGACGCGATGCGGATGATTGCGTCGAACCTTTCGCTGATCGACGACGAGATGCGGAACGCGCCCGAAGCCAACCGGATTTTCCTCGACCTGCTGCTCAAACACGGAAATCCGGAACGCGCTCTGCGACGGATGAACGAGCTTGGCGTGCTGGCGGCCTTTGTCCCGGAATTCGCTCCTGTTGTCGCGATGATGCAATTCAACATGTACCATCACTACACGGTCGACGAGCACACGATCCAATGCATCTCGAATCTTGCGCAGATCGAGCGCGAGGAACTGGTCGAGGAACTACCGATCGCCAGTCGTATCCTGAAGGAAGGGCTGAACCGGCGCGTTCTTTATGTTGCGCTGTTCCTGCATGACATCGGCAAGGGGCGCGATGAGGACCACTCGGTTCTGGGTGCCAGAATTGCGCGCCGTCTGGCTCCTCGGTTCGGACTTTCGAAGTCCGAATGCGAAACGGTCGAATGGCTGGTTCGGTACCATCTGCTGATGTCCGACATGGCTCAGAAACGCGACCTCTCAGAGCCTCGCACCGTGCGGGACTTCGCCAAGGCGGTCAAATCGAAACGCCGGCTTGACCTGCTTACCGTACTGACCGTCTGCGATATCCGCGGTGTCGGCCCGGGCGTCTGGAACAACTGGAAGGCCCAGTTGCTGAGAGCGCTGTTCCGGCAGACGGCATGGGCGCTGGAGCACGGTCTTGAGGCGGTCAACCGCGAGGCCGCCGAAACGGAGGCGAAGAAGGAGTTGCGCGCCGCGCTGGACGACTGGGACAAGAAGGACCTGCGCCACGAGACGATGCGCCATTACGGCCCGTACTGGCAGGGATTGTCGACCGACGCCCAGGTGGTCTTCGCAAATCTTCTGCGCGAAATCGAGAACAACGAGATCAGGCTGGATCTCAATCCCGACGAAGACCGGGATGCGACGCGCATCTGTTTCGCCCTGGCCGATCATCCGGGGATCTTTTCCCGCCTGGCCGGAGCGCTGGCGCTGGTCGGCGCCAACGTCGTCGATGCGCGGACCTATACGTCGTCGGACGGCTATGCGACCGCCGTTTTCTGGGTACAGGATGCCGACGGCAGCCCCTACGAGGCCAGCCGTTTGCCGCGCCTGAGGGCCATGATCGAGAAGACGCTGGGCGGCGAGGTCCTGCCGCGCAAATCCCTTGTCGACCGCGACCGCCTGAAGAAGCGGGAAAAGGCATTCAACGTCCCGACCTCGATCACCTTCGACAACGAGGGTTCGGAGATTTACACGATCATCGAGGTCGACACCCGCGACCGGCCCGGCCTTCTGTATGACCTGACCCGCACGCTAGCGGAATCGAACGTCTACATTGCCAGCGCGGTCATCGCGACGTACGGCGAACAGGTCGTCGACACGTTCTATGTGAAGGACATGTTTGGTTTGAAATTCTACACGCAATCCAAGCAGAGAACCCTTGAGAAACGGCTGCGTGACGCAATCGCAGCGGGCGTGGAACGGGCCGCGACATCATGAGAACGGGTCCCTCCGAAGGGTCGCCTCTGATCGCGCCCCAGGCGTCCCGCGTCGGATCGGAGACAAGAGCATGTCCCAGATCCGCCTGATCTCGGGTGTCCTGACCGTTGGCGGTTGGACACTCATGAGTCGTATTATGGGCTTTGTCCGCGACATACTCATCGCGGCCTGGCTCGGGACGGGTCCCGTGGCCGAGGCCTTTCTGATTGCCTTCGCGCTGCCAAACATGTTCCGCCGGTTCTTCGCCGAGGGCGCATTCAACATGGCGTTCGTGCCGCTTTTCTCCAAAAAACTCGAGGCAGGCGGCGATGCCGACGGTTTTGCACGCGACGCTTTTGCCGGTCTGGCCGCCGTTCTGATCGTGTTCACGATCTTCGCGATCATCTTCATGCCATGGCTGGTCCTGGCGATGGCCGCGGGATTCGCGGGAGACGAGCGGTTCGGGATGACGGTCACGCTTGGGCGGATCGTCTTTCCCTACATCGTGTTCATCTCGCTCGCGGCCCTTCTTTCGGGCGTTCTGAACGCCTCGGGCCGTTTTGTGGCTGCCGCGGCAGCACCCGTCCTGCTGAACATCATCCTGATCGGCGCCCTGCTTACCGCCGAGTATCTGGCGCCCGACTTCACCGTGGTCGACGCCGCCGCCGCGGGAGCTCAGCACGGAAGTACCTTGGCAATCGGTGTCATTCTGGCCGGCATCGCTCAGATGGCCCTGGTATGGGTAGCTGTTCGTCGAGCCGGATTCGACCTGCGCCCGAAGCGCCCTGTATGGACGCCGGAACTGAAGCGGCTCACGATCATCGCAGCACCGGCCGCACTGGCCGGCGGCGTCGTGCAGGTAAACCTTCTGATCGGGCGACAGGTCGCCAGTTTCTACGACGGTGCTGTTGCGTGGCTGTCCTATGCCGACCGGCTTTACCAACTGCCTCTCGGTGTCGTCGGTATAGCGATCGGAATCGTGCTGCTCCCGGACCTGTCGCGGAGGCTTCAGGCGGGAGATTCCGAGGGCGGGCGATACGCGCTGTCCCGTGCCGCCGAAATGTCGATGGCGTTGGCCATACCCGCCGCTGTCGCGTTGCTGGTCATCCCTTACGCACTTATCGAGGCTCTGTTCCAGCGCGGAGCCTTTGACGCCGATGATACCGCGGCAACGGCTTTGGCCTGCGCCGTATATGGCCTGGGCCTGCCCGCCTTCATCCTGCAAAAAGTCGTCCAGCCACTGTACTTCGCAAGGGAGGATACAAGGAGACCGTTCTACTTCGCCCTCGTGTCCCTGGCCGTGAATGCCAGTTTCGCCATATTTCTTGCACCCTTCATCGGCTTCATCGCCGCCGCCATTGCCACGACGGTCGCAGCATGGGCGATGCTTGTCCTGCTCTGGATCGGAGCGCGGAATATGGGCGATGCAGCGCGTTTCGACGAACGGAGCAAATCCCGGATCTGGCGGATCGTCCTGTCGTCCCTTGTCATGGGAGTTGCGCTTTGGGCAGGTCAGTTCCTGATCTCGCCGTTGATGGACACGCAGGGACTGAAGCTGTTAGGCATCCTGACTCTCTGCGCCTTCGGCGCGGTCGTCTATTTCGCGACCGGCTTCGCGACGGGAGCCTTCCGCAAGGACGAGTTCCGACGCGCCTTGCGCCGTCAGCGCTGACGCAGCCGGTTGATCAGCCTGCCGAAACCGCCGGGTACCAGGACAGGCGATATGGCGAAGCCGACGACGAAACCGGCCACTTCGGCCACCCAGTCATTGCCGGAACCGAACAGCGCCCCGAACAGCAGTTGGATCCCGAGAAGGAACCCTATGAGCGTGAAGGCTCTGAACTGGTTCTCACCCGCCACCCCGTAGCTGGTCCAGAGCAGGAAGGTATAGGATCCGATCAGGCCGTAGACTGCGGGAAAGCCGCCGACCAACGGGCGGGGATCATTGGTCAGGCCCGCGTAGATCAGCGCGCCGAAAATCGCCGATGTGAAGAAGACAACGATGACGGACAGGTTTCCGAACACCTCGCCCACGAGTTTTCCCAGCGCCAGCAGAAACACGATGACGAAAAGGGCCTGAGTGAATCCCAGCGAGATGAATGGATAGCTCACAAAGCGCAACAATTCAGGCGAGGCCCAAGCCTGTCGTTCGATCACGAAATCCAGAAGTTGGCCGAAAAACGCGAACTCGCGGATTGCCTCCAGTCGCCACCCCACCGCCTCGGCGCCGCCGACATAGCCGCGGGCGCCGGCGGAGATCAGAACTTCGACCCCGAAGATGGCCAGCGCCAACGCCACCACCACGGGAGGAAGCCTGTTGAACAGGGGCTGCATGTGATCGTCGCTCGACATACTTCCAGGCCTTTCTTGACGGGCACCTGTGCTCTCGGTAAGCCGCCGGGACACGGAAATCCAGAGGACCTGCCATGGCTCCCGCCTTTACTCCCCGCGTTCTGTCCGGAATCCAGCCTTCGGGCGGCCTGACACTCGGCAATTATCTTGGTGCGCTCAAGCGCTTTGTCGAGATGCAGGACGCAGGGACGCACGAATGTCTCTACTGCCTTGTCGACCTGCACGCGATCACCGTCTGGCAGGACCCCGAGACGCTGCGACGCAACACGCGCGAAGCCGCGGCAGCCTTCATGGCCGCGGGAGTGGACCCGAAACGGTCGATCCTCTTCAACCAGTCCCAGGTGCCGGAACACGCGCAACTGGCCTGGATTCTCAATTGCGTCGCACGCATGGGCTGGATGGGGCGCATGACCCAATGGAAGGACAAGGCAGGCAAGAACACCGAGAATGCCTCGCTGGGTCTGTTCGCCTATCCGGCGCTCATGGCCGCCGACATCCTGATCTACCACGCCACGCATGTGCCGGTAGGCGAAGACCAGAAGCAGCACCTTGAACTGACGCGCGACGTCGCGACCAAGTTCAATCACGACTACAAGGTCGACTTCTTTCCGATCACCGAACCAGTCATCGAAGGCCCCGCCACCCGCGTGATGAGCCTGCGCGACGGCACGAAGAAGATGTCGAAGTCGGATCCCTCGAACATGAGCCGGATCAACTTGTCCGACGACGCCGACACGATCGCGCAGAAGTTCCGCAAGGCCCGCACCGATCCGGCTCCGCTGCCCGAGACCTACGCCGAGTTGAAGGATCGCCCCGAGGCCCGAAATCTCATCGACATCACGGCTGCGCTATCGGGCCGCTCGCGGGATGAGGTCATGTCGGAGGTGGGCGGCTGGGGATGGGGCCAGTTCAAGCCACATCTGGCCGACATTGCGGTCGCCGCGCTGGCACCGATGACCGGCGAGATGAACCGATTGCTGGGCGACCCGGCCGAGATCGACCGGATTCTGGGCGAAGGCGCCGGACGGGCGCAAGAGATCGCGGCGCCGATCCTTGCCCGTACCTATGACATCGTGGGGATGATCCGGTCCCGCTGAGCCGACCGAATCGGAACAGATCACGCTGCGTGCCAACCGTCACAGGTAGCGTGATGCGCAACAGTCTGGCAGTAAACTCGGCTGAGTAGTGCTTCCGGGCTACAATGGATGAAGTAAACTCTACGTTCTCAATTAGGCGTCTCGCCTTTCCACGCTCAAAGGTGTGTCAAGTCGATCATTACTTTGGTGGGGTACAGTATGTTACATAGATCCAAGACTTTTCTGGCGGCAGTGATCCTTGCAGTTGGCGCCATCGGCGCAAATGCGGCGACAGTGACCGTCATGGAAGAAGACGGCACTCCGGGAACAAGCCTTTACGGACTTCATGAAGACACGGCTGCGACCGGCGTCGGCCTCGTCGGTGCCCGTGTGACGGCCTCTTATTCCGACGGCACGTCTGAAGACCTTGTCTGGTCGCAGACCGGGCGCTGGTCTGGTGGCGTGACCGGCGCGAACATGACCATGTCGTTCGAGCGGAATGATTTCGTGATGACGACAACCAAGATCCTGACTTCGCTTCTGATGGATGTCGGCAGCGGAGGAGCCGTCTTCGACGTCAGGCCGGACGGTACCGAGGGTTCGAGTTGGGGCTATACCTACTACGAGGGTGCCACCGGCATGCTGTCGGGCATCATCGGAGTGACCTACCGCGGAATCGTCAACGTGCTTGGAGACCTGAATCTCTCCAGCATCTACACGCACATGCTGGTCGACTACAGTGGCACCTCGGGTGGTGGCGTTCTGGGTACAACCAGCTTCTTCACCGATATCGACGATCTGGCTTTCGACGGGGACATTTCATACCCTGACGTTCAGGCGGTCCCGCTTCCGGCAGGACTTCCGCTTCTCCTGGTGGGATTGTTCGGACTAGGTGCGGTGCGCAGACGTCGCGTCTGAAGCGCACGATCCAGTAGAATTTCCAGGAGCCGCCTTCGGGCGGCTCTTTTCTTTCTGGGATCTCCGCGGGTGATTTTTTCTGACCCCGACCCGGTTGCCGCCTGAAACGGGTTTACCCTGCACTTCAGGACCGGTAGGTCTTTGCGGTCTGGATTAGGTGAGCAACATGGCGAACGATCTCTTCAATTCATTCATGACCGGCCCGGACGAGAAGGGCCGCTTCGGCCAGTTCGGTGGACGTTTCGTCTCCGAAACACTGATGCCGCTGATCCTCGAGCTGGAAAAACAGTACGAGAATGCGAAGACCGACCAAAGCTTCTGGGACGAGATGGACTTTCTCTGGAAGCACTACGTTGGACGCCCCTCGCCCTTGTACTTCGCCGAACGCCTGACCGAACGGCTGGGTGGTGCGAAGGTCTACATGAAG
>CAZRNL010000024.1:0-2351 GCA_964601395.1 uncultured Silicimonas sp.
CCACCACCTTCGTGGCGAGACCTGCACGCTGGAGCTGGTAAGCACAGGCCAATCCTACAATACCATCGCCGATGACGATGACTGTTTTGCTCATGTTTTTTTGTTCGTTGTTGCTAGTCGGCTTTCATTATAAAGTATACGGATTTGGTGACAGTGACCGATGCGATACGTGTTCTTAAGCGTATATCGGCGACGCGGGTTGGGAGATCGATAGATGGCGCTCGTAATCAGATCGATTTCGGATCGCCTGGTAGACATCGTCCGCGACCGGATCCTGTCCGGTGAGATCCCGCCGAACGTCGCGATTCGCCAGGACACGCTCGCCTCCGAATTGCAGATAAGCAAGATCCCTCTGCGCGAGGCGCTTGCGCGGCTGGAACAGGATGGTCTGCTAGTCTCCTACCCGAATCGGGGTTACTTCGTTCGGCCAATGAGCACCGATGAGGCCGAGGAAGTCTTTGGTCTGCCTCTCAAGATCGAGCCGGACGCCGCGGCCTTCGCCAGCAAACGGGCCAGCGACGAGGAGAAAAAATCGGCCGAGGAGGCCCTTCAGCGACTGACGGTTGCGGCGACGGCACACGAAGACACAGTCGGCGCACTCAACCGGGCGTTTCACCTCGCGCTGGTCCGGCCTGGGGTCCAGCAGGTGACGACGAACGTAGTGCGGGGTCTGCACATCATTGCTGACCGCTACGTGCGCAAGCACCTGGAGCCGTACCATCGGCACCTGCGCGCCGAATCAGAGCACCAGGAGATCCTGCAGGCATGGCTCAAGCCGGACGCACGCAAGGTCAGGAAGCTCCTGTATCAGCACCTCGAGCGCACACTTAAAGATCTACGCGTACAACTCGTCGATGAAGCTTCGACTGTATCGAAGGGTGTCTCCCCAACAAAGAAAGCCGTGTCCGTCCGCCGGAATACGCGCAGGGAAAAACCGACAGGCAGCCGCTGAGTATCGTGATGCAAATTTTCGTCACCGGCCTTAGCTGGTCGACGTGCCGCTGCTAGAACAACCCCCATTAATCGTATACGATATTTGAAATACGAACAGTGGTGGCATCATTGGCCGAACATCATGTGCACGAAAACTGGTCTTCCAGGCTGACCTTTCTCCTGGCGGCAATCGGCTTCGCCGTAGGCCTCGGCAACATCTGGAAATTTCCCTATGTCGCCGGACAGAACGGTGGCAGCGCCTTCATACTTATATATCTTGTCGTGATCTTCTGCATCGGTGCGCCGCTCGTTGCAGCGGAACTTATGATTGGCCGCCGAGGCAGGCTGAGTCCGGTACCTAGCATTCGCAGCATCGCCCTGGAGGCGGGCGCATCGAGACGCTGGGGCGGAATCGGCGTCATCGCTCTGCTCGCCACATTCATGATTCTTACTTTCTACACGGTGGTCGCCGGCTGGGCGGCGGACTACCTGTTCCTTGCTCTCACCGGCGCTTTCCGCGGTATTACGGCAGAGGACTCCGCCGCAATGTTCAACGATTTGCTCGCCACCCCATGGCGGCTGGCGCTGTGGCAATTGGTGATTATCGCGGTGACTGTATTCATCTCGAGCCGCGGCGTGACTCGCGGGATCGAACGCGCTTCTCTGATCTTGATGCCGATGCTCTTCGCCATTCTCTTACTTCTCGCGGTGTACGGCGCGACAACCGGAGGCTTCGCGCAGGCGGCTCGATTCATGCTGGAACCCGATTTCAGCGAAGTCGGACCGCAAACGGTTCTCGTGGCGATAGGCCAGGCGTTTTTCTCGGTAGGTGTCGCGATGGGCGGAATGATGACCTATGGGGCATACATGCCGAAAAACATCCACGTAATGAAATCGTCACTCATCATCGTTTCTGCGGATACCCTCGTTGCGCTGGTCGCTGGATTCGCTATTTTTCCCATAGTATTCGGCTTTGGACTGTCACCTGCGGAAGGCACCGGCCTCGTTTTCCTTACCCTGCCAATTGCGTTCGGGACGATGCCTTTCGGTACCATTATTGCGGTGCTGTTCTTCGTTTTGCTGGTCTCGGCTGCGCTGACGTCGACGCTCGCCAATCTCGAACCCCTGATTTCCTGGGCGGAAGAGCGCAAGGGCGCGAACAGGAAGCGCTCGACGCTCATCGCCGGTTTCCTCATCTTCATCGTCGGCTCGGGCTCCGTCCTGTCCTTCAACACTCTGTCCGGGTTTCATCCCCTGGGCTTCATCGCACTTTTCGATGGCATGACCATTTACGATGTGACCGATTACATAGCATCAAATCTGCTGCTACCGCTTGGTGGCCTGTTGACGGCGGTGTTCGCCGGCTGGATCGTGACACGGCGCGCTGCATGCGAGGAACTTGGGGTTACCGACGGAGT
>CAZRNL010000024.1:2451-16817 GCA_964601395.1 uncultured Silicimonas sp.
TCGAGCCAGATCGTCTTGGTTTCGCAGTACTGGTCGTGCGCCTGCAGCGAGTTGTCGCGGCCGCCGAAGCCGGACAGCTTGTAGCCGCCAAACGGCGTAGTGATGTCTCCTTCTGCATAGCAGTTGACCGAAATGGTGCCCGCTTGCAGTTCGCGCGCGAAGCGGTGCGCATTGCGCACATTCGACGTATACAGTGAGGCCTGCAGGCCGTAGCTGCTGTCGTTCGCGACATGCAGCGCGTGCGCGTCGGATGCCACTTCGACGATAGTGAAGACCGGCCCGAATATCTCCTCGCGCGCGATGCGCATCTCGGGCGTTACTTCGTCGAAGAGCGTCGGCTCGATGAACAGGCCGTCGCCGATCTCGATCGCCGAGCCCCCGGCCAATACTTTCGCCTTCTCCTTGCGCCCGATGTCGACGTAACCGAGGATCTTCTCGTATTGCTCGCGACTCACGATCGCGCCGAGGTTGTTCGTCGGGTCGAGTGGATCCCCGGTCCTCCAGGTTCGCAGCTGCTCGACGATGCGTTCGAGAAGCGCTTCCTTTACATCGCGGTGGACAATCACGCGAGAGTTCGCTGTGCAGTTCTGGCCCATGTTCCACAGCGCCGCAAAGACGATCTGGCGCGCTGCGTGATCGAGGCGGTCGGCATCGTGCAGTACGACTGCCGGATTCTTGCCGCCGCATTCGAGCACGATTCGCTTCAGGTTACTTTGCGCCGAATACTCAAGGAACTTGCGGCCGATCTCTGTAGAACCAGTGAACGAGACGACCTGGATGTCCGGATGACGCCCAATCGGTTCGCCGACCTCTGGACCTTCACCTGGCAGGACGTTCAGCACGCCATCCGGAATGCCGGCCTCCGCCGCCAGCTCGGCAACTTTAAGCGCGGACATGCTGGTCTGTTCGGCGGGCTTGACGATCACGCAGTTACCGGTGGCAAGCGCCGGCCCGATCTTCCAGGCCAGCATCATCAGTGGAAAGTTCCAGGGCAGGACGCAGGACGTGATGCCTGCCGGCTCCCGCACGATGAGTCCGAGCGCGTTGTCGCCGGAAGGCGAGACCTGGTCGTACAACTTGTCGGCCGCTTCGGCGTGCCATTTCAGGCAGTGAATCGTCTCACGCACGTCAGTCAGCTGGCACTCGCGGATCGGCTTGCCACTGTCGAGGCTTTCGAGGACTGCGAGTTCATGACGATGACGATTCAACAGCTTGCACAGCTGAATCATGCGCTCCTTGCGCTCGCTCGGATGCATGCGCGACCAGACGCCGCTGTCGAAGGCCTCGCGGGCTTTCTCCACGGCGAAGTCGACATCCTTAGCGTCACAGGCGGCGACTTCCGCGAGCGTCGCGCCGGTCGCCGGATTGATGGTCTTCATCCTGCGCCCGGAACGTGGCTTCTGGAACTTGCCGTTGATGAACGCGTTCACCGGGAACGACATGTTCGCGGCGATCGCCTGGTATTCTTCGTGCGTCAGCAGGTCGGGCATGTTCAGGCCTCGGTGTCGAGCAAATTGGTGAGTGTCCGGTTCGCGGTATGCACGATCTGGAACACCTCGCGTTGCAGTTCTTTTTCCATCGGCAGCATTGGTGCGCGTGCCGGACCGCCCGGGCGATTCATGATTTCACAGGCGTACTTGACGCTCTGCAGGAACTTGCCGCCGCGCTCCAGGCAGTACATCAATGGCAAGAGTGCGCTCATGATTTTGCGGCCGAGCGAGAAATTCCCGTCGATGACGCAAGTCTCGTAGAAGCGCACGGCGAATCGCGGAAAGAAGTTGGCGACGACTGAGACCCAGCTCCGCGCCCCCCAGGCAAAGAACTCGAGCACCTGGTCCTCCGCACCGGCCGAGAGCTGGAGATGCGGATACTCGCGCGCAAGCATATGAATACGATCGATGTTGCCGCTCGATTCCTTGATCGCGCAGACATTCCTGTTCTGCGCAACACGATCGAGAAATGCCTCCTCCATGCTGACGCCGGTGCGGCCCGGGTAGTTGTAAAGCATGACCGGCAGGTTGGCGATGCGATCGATCTTGAGACAGTGTGCGGCAAGTTCCTTCTGGCTGGGCAGCGAATAAGGCGGGGCAGCAATGAGCAATGCATCGGCGCCGGCTTCCCTGGCTGCGGCCGCAAGTTCGTAACACTGCTCCACCAGCAGATCGTTGATTCCGGCGATAACGGGAATGCGGCCCGCCACCCGCGCAATTGCGAACGCGTATTGTTCGATCCGTTCTTCCTGGGTCAGGGAGAAAAACTCGCCGGTGGACCCGCCGACGATGATGCCGTGCGTGCCGTTCTCGACTTGCCAGTCGATGACCTCACCCCAGGCGTCGTAGTCGATTGAGAAATCGGGCCTGAAAGGTGTTACCAGCGGCACGTAGATTCCTTCGAAGATCATTCCTTACTCCTGCAGGGGCGCAATCGATACGGAAGTGTGGTGAGCAACAAGCGAGGGGCGCTGACGCCCTGGCACCCGGCCATTTTCGTTGTTCCTCTTTGCTTTGGAAGGCTACGGCGAATGAGAACCCACCGACCGATCTGCAAAAAAGATCGTATACAATCTACATTTCGGCCGCAAGCAGGTAACCACGATGGGTAATCACGCACATCACTCTATATGCGCGCCTGTCATGAGTTTGCTTGAACTGTCCGCTGTTGCTTAACGACAGCTTATAGCAAGCATTAGCAATACTTGTTGGTGCCAGAAACATTGCGCATTTAGCATAGTTAAGATTTTCGAACGCATCCCTGATATTTGAGAGCAACAGGATTCTGTAAGGGACGTGGGGAACCGGCGATGAGAAGGTTCAATGTCACTCAAGCTGCAGGTCCAGTGAGTACTGCACCAGCAGCCGATACAAAGCGTGACAAAGAAGGGCGCCTGACGCATGGCTCAGCCTAACATCAGCGCTGATTGGCGTCGGGCACTGTTTGCGACCGGGCTGACGCGGATATCGTCGCTGGCTACGTTGCTTTTCGCGCTCCTGCTGCTCTTCGTATCTCCTGTCGTTCTAGAAATACAAGCTTCTGCGGCCGAGACACCAAATCAGATCGCCTATCCCGAGACCAGGCGGGTCAATGTCGTCGAGGAACATTTCGGACAGAAGATCGTGGATCCTTATCGCTGGCTGGAAAACGACGTCCGTAACGACAAGGAAGTCGCCGTCTGGATTGAAACGCAGAACAAGGTCACAAACGCTTATCTCGTCACATTGCCGGGGCGGGACATCTTCAAATCCCGGTTGAAGCAGCTTTTGGACTATGAGCGTGTCACGATCCCGACCAAGAAGGCCGGCCGCTATTTCTACTCCCGCAATTCCGGGCTTCAGAACCAGTCCGTCCTCTATGTCCGCGACAGCGTCGATGGCAAAGGGCGCGAGCTGATCGATCCCAACACGTGGTCGCAGGATGGTGCAACCGCGCTTGCCGAATGGGCGGCGTCAGACGACGGCAAGCTGCTCGCCTATGCGGTCCAGGATAGCGGCAGCGATTGGCGCACGATCCGGGTGCTGAATGTAGACACCGGAGAGGTGCTCGACGACGAGGTCAATTGGGCACGGTTCACCTACATCGCATGGATCAAGGACGGATCTGGCTTCTTCTATTCGCGCTTTCCCGAGCCCAGACAGGATGAGACACACCAGGCCACCGTGGCTAACCATGCCATTTATTTTCACCGTCTCGGCACGTCACAGGCGCAGGACCGTCTGGTCTTTGCGACGCCAGAGCGACCAGAAGCGCTGAATATCGCCAGTATCACCGATGACGGGCGTTACCTTGCGATCACTTCATCGATTGGTTCGCCGGGCAATGGTTTTGCCGTTGTGGATCTCGAGAGCGACGACTGGAAGCCCCGCAAGCTGGTCGACAATATTGAAAACTGGTGGGTGCTCGTCGGCAATGTGGACAAAAAACTGTTCCTCAGGACAACTGAGGGCGCGGAGCGCTACAGGTTGGTTACGATGGACCTCGCCGTCACAAGTCCAACTCCGAAGGAGTTGGTGCCGGAGCAGGCTTCGGTGCTGAACAGCGCAGCGCTTGTCGGCGGCCGATTACTGCTGTCTTACCTTGTCGATGTAAAAACCCAGGTGCGCCGCTACACGCTCGATGGGAAGCCCGACGGCGTGGTCGAGCTGCCCGGCATTGGCACTGCGGCAGGCTTTAAGGGAGGTCTTGACGATAAAGAAACGTTTTTCGTCTTCACCAGTTTCAACGCGCCGAACGTCGTCTATCGTTACGACGTTGCGAGCAACAATGCACGCGTGTGGGCAGAGCCGAAGTTAGCAACAGATCTCGATCGCATCGCCGTGGAGCAACACTTCTACACGTCGAAGGACGGTACGCGCGTGCCAATGTTCATTGTCAGGCGGAAGGATGTAACCGATCCGGCGCCGACTTTGCTTTATGGCTATGGCGGCTTCGCCATCAGTATACCCCCCTCTTTCTCGCCTTTGCGCCTGGCTTGGATTGAACAGGGCGGAGTGTTGGCTGTTGCGAACCTTCGGGGCGGCTTTGAATATGGCGCCGCATGGCATAGAAGTGGTCGTCGCGAAAAGAAACAGAACGTGTTCGATGATTTCATCGCGGCCGGCGAATACCTTAAGGCGGAGGGGATCACGGCGCAAGATGGCCTTGCCATTCAGGGCGGATCGAATGGCGGCATACTGGTTGGCGCGGTAGCCAATCAACGACCGGACTTGTTCGCCGCGGTGCTGCCAATGGTCGGCGTGATGGACATGCTCCGATTCCACAAATTCACCGGAGGCGCATTCTGGCTGGATGAACTTGGTTCGCCGGAAGTTGAGCCGGATTTCCGCAATCTCAGCAATTACTCGCCCTATCACAACATTCGCTCTGGCGTGAGCTATCCGGCGATTCTCGCGACCGCCGCCGACACTGATGACCGGGTGGTGCCCGGTCACACCTTCAAGTACGTCGCCGCGTTGCAGAACGCAAATATTGGCCCCAAGCCGCACCTGGTGCGTATCGAAACAAGAGCGGGCCATGGAACAGGCAAGCCAGTCGATAAGACCATCGAGGAAACCGCAGACTTGTGGGCGTTCGTCGCGAAGTGGACCGGGCTTCAGGTTAAGGCGGTGGGAGTGCGTTAGGGGTTACGAATTGGCACTCTGGCTAGTCTTACTGCTTGGGGAGGGCGATTCGCCAGCGTGCCATATGTATAAGTCCACAGACTCCAGAACAGAAATGTTACAGGCTTACGTGCCAACCGGCGGGAGCTAAGATACTTTGAGATGAGCCACAACGAACCGACGAAAAGCGGGGGGGCGTCGAACTGCCGGGACGCCGCCAGCTTCGAAAACATCCACGCCAATGCATCGCCGCTGACGGCGGTCACGGCGACGTTCCTAGAATGCCGCAATTTCCTGTCGAAGTACCTGGCAGGCTTTTTGCCAGCGCAGCAGGACATCGAAGACGTGGCCCAGGAAGCCTATCTCCGCGCTTGGATTGCCGAACAGGGCGAGACCATCCACCAGCCAAAGGCCTTCCTGTTCCGCATCGCGAAAAACCTCGCCCTCAACAAACTTTCCAAGAAATCGAGACAGATCACAGATTATATTGAGGAAGCGAGCGCCACGATTGTCATGGAAACAGTGGCCGCGATTGACGAGGAACTCGAAGCAGAGGAATGCCTGGGCCTCTACTGCGAAGCGATTGCAGCACTGCCGGACAAACAGCGGCAGGTTTTTTTGCTACGCAAGGTACACGGGGTGCCCCACAAGGAGATTGCCGAACGCTTGAACGTCTCCTGCAGTTCGGTGGAGAAATTTTTGCGCCAGGGCGTTCTGGCCTGCGAGCAGTACATCCGAAATCACGAGGCTCCAATGACCGCCATTGAGACCGAGCCATTGCGAAATCGCGGGAAAGGTCGTTCATGAAAAAGATTGTGCGATTCCCAGACCAAGAGTGCCTTGCCGACGAAGCCGCCGAATGGCTGATCCGGCTGGACGCGGACACTCCGCCAACGCACGATGAGCTCAGAGCACTCGGCGAATGGCTGCAGCGCAGTCCCGCTCATCGGGAGAAGCTCGAAACACTGGCAGGCCTGTGGAGCCGCATGAACGTACTGACGGAACTTGCGGTTCCTTTGGGGAAGCGCAGTCGGCCGGCGACGTATAGTTATCGTGGGGGGGCGTCCGCGCACCGGCGACTGTGGTGGAGATGGACCGAACTGCGGGCTAGCACCGTCGCAGTATCTTTCATCGTTGCCGTCGCCATAGTCGCTGTCCTGCAAACACGCCAGCCGGAGACCGATCCGCTGTTGGCGACCAACGGGCTATACGCGACCGCAATCGGGCAGCGAGAAACGGCCAAGTTGGCTGATGGTTCAGAAGTAGTCCTGAACACCAACAGCCAGATCCGGGTAAGCTACGGCGGCGCGTACCGCCAAGTGCACCTGCTGCAAGGCGAGGCACTTTTCATAGTGGCAAAAAACACCGAGCGTCCGTTTAGAGTATACGCCGGCAGTGGCCGCATCGAGGCGCTCGGCACGGCGTTTTCGGTCTACCTCAACGGAGAGGATGTCAACGTTACGGTCACCGAAGGCCGTGTCTCGCTGGCTTCGCTCAACCTCTCGCGGCCGAAGTTCGCACCGCCACAATCAAGTGCAGCGCAAGGCCCGAAAACATCGGGTTCCGGCGCGGCCTTTGACGACGGCTCGGTCGAAACGCTGGGCACTCTGATTGCCGGGCAGGTCGCGACGATCCGCAGTTCGGTGGTTGAGGCTGCCGCCGGTAGCATCGGCTCGCTCGAAATCACTGCACCGGTTCCGCCAGAAGAGCTGGCCGCGCATCTGGCTTGGCGCGAGGGGATACTAATGTTCTCCGGCGACAGACTGGAAGACGTGATCAATGAAGTAGGGCGCTACACGACTGTATCTATCGAAATCCCGAATGCAGCCGTTCGGAACATGCGCATCGGCGGCCGCTTTCCGGTGGGTGAAACCGAGGTAATGCTCGCGGCGCTTGAGGCCAATTTCAATTTGCGCGTGACTCGTGTCGGCCATAATCGTGTGGTTCTTTCTGCTGCCAACGAATAAGAATCGCCCCAACGGTGACGCGGCGGCGTACGCACACCTCGCTTGTTACTCTAGTGAACAAACCGATCTTTACTTGCGCGAAACACTTGGCCACGGAGCGCATATATGATCGGGCTTTTGCGAACAACGGACGACCGAACCAGAATAAATTCAGTATCGGTTTACGGATCCTCATTCCTCGCTGGTCTTGTATCTGACGAGGCCGCACTGAAGGTACGCAAGTCGCACTTCGAGAGCGGACGAGACGTAAGGGGAAAGTACCGCAAAGGTATTGAAACGACACGCGCATTGATTGTCTGTCTTTTGTTGGCGATGCTCTGCGACGTGAGTCGTGCCGACGAGCCGGTTTACGAGATAGACATCCCGGCGATGAATGCGGCCGAAGCGTTGAATCGTTTCGCCGAACAAACCGGGGCTATTATGCTCTTCCCTTACGATCTCGCCAGCGCTCGGCAGGCGAATGATGTCAGTGGGCGCTATACCTTGCTGGAGGGTCTGGGGCTGTTGCTGCAGGACACCGGACTTTCAGGCGGCCTTTCCGATGAACGTGTTGTGAAAATTTCCCTTCGAGGAAATGAGCAACGCAATGAGAAGCAAGGGAGCGACATGGGACGCGAACAGAAGAGGGGGATACTGGCGGGGGTTGCCTCGGTGGCAGTTGCTGTTTTCGGCGCGCAGAGCGCGACTGGACAGGGAATTCCGGAAAGGCGCGCGATAGAGGAGATCGTCGTCACCGCAACGAAACGGGAAACAACCCTGCTGGAGACGCCCTTGGCCGTTAGCGTGATCTCGGGGGAAATTATCGAGAAAAGAAACCTCGTCGGCATGGAGGATTTTCTCGCTGGAATACCGGGCGTTAGCTATCAGGATCGTGGAGCCGCTGCCAACTCCATCACCATCCGCGGAATCGGCCTTGGCTCCCAACTTGACCCCAATTCTCCGGTGGGAAGCTATTTCGGCGAAGTGCCGGTGACCGGACTGGGAACGCCGGCGAACGGCCTTCAGGCCGGCAATGCCGATATCAAGATGGTCGATATCAACCGGGTGGAAGTCCTGCGCGGGCCGCAAGGCACCCTTTACGGTTCGGGCTCGATGGGCGGGACGGTCAGGCTCATTCCCAACTTGCCGGACCTTCAAGATGCGGAGGGAAGGGTCGCCGCGGAATTTTCTGATACCGACCGGAGCGGCGGCAACAATTATATGGTCCAAGCGGCCGCGAGCACGCCGCTAATCGAAGATAAATTGGCGCTGCGCATGGTGGCCTATCGGGTCGATAATGAAGGCTATATCGACAACGTGGCGGGCAGCCAGCCCAACCAGGCCATTCAGGACGCGGTCGCCATCGGCGTATTCGCCAGGGATCGTCGCCATGTCGGCGGCGACGATACCAACGGATTTCGGGGAATCCTGCTTTGGAAGCCGGTGGACAATCTGACGGTCACCTCGATGCACGCCTATCAGAAGGTGAGCCAGGACGGGTTCGAGTTTGTCCAGACTGATCTTCCGGGCAAATATCTGCAGAGTCGCGCTCAAGTGGGATTTGCAGGGGAGGATTACGAATATGCTACCCAGGAGATCAACCTTACAAACCTAGTCGTGGAATATGATGCTGGATGGGGAAGCTTCCTGAATTCGACATCAAAGATATTGCAGAAAGGGACGAGCGATATCGAATTTTCACTGTTCGGACCCCCTTTCCTGGGGATCTCGGCGCCGAACAAGAACAGGAGGGATATTTACGTCAACGAATTTCGCTTTGTCTCGGATTTTGACGGCCCGTTGCAAGTCATCGCCGGTCTTTACTATGAAGACAGGGAGGTCGACGCAGATTCCACCACGACTTGGAACGGAGCACGCCCGGAACCGGCGGACACCTATTTCGAGCTGCTCGACAATGTGAACACCCAAGAGCAGTTCGCCGCGTTCGGCGAGCTGGCGTTCACCCCATTCGATCCGCTCACCCTTACGCTCGGCGCACGATATTTCGACTTCGAGCAGGCGATCGTGCGGTCCCGCAACCTCGACATTCCCGATTCCCAGGAAGGTAGAAGGGCAGGCGTGGACGGCATCAATTGGAAGGTGAGCCTGGCCTATAAATTCACCCCGGAACTGTTTACCTATGCCATATGGTCGCAAGGTTTCCGCGAGCCGCAGTTTCAAGGCATAATTCTTCCCGAATTTGATGCGGACAATAACGGCCTGGTCGAGTTTCGCGATGGCATCGAACGCGAGGTGACCGAGGGTTTGCTCGATCCGGATTCGATCGACAATTACGAGATTGGCATCAAATATCAGTCGGATGACCGCCGTTTTCAGGTTGCGCTGACCGGATTCCTGATCGATTGGACCGGTATTCCCGTCGTGCCCGCGCTAACCGCTTATCTGGGACAGGCGCTTTATTTCAATGCGGGGCAGGCAAGGTCCACCGGTGTCGAGTTGGAGGTAAGTGTCGAGCCGGTCGAAAATCTGATTCTCCAGCTCGCAGCATCCTATATCAACGCCGAATTGTCGGAGGAAGCGCCGGGCTTGGGTCCCAAGGGCGCCGATCTGCCCGGTTCGGCTGATTGGAATGTTCATGCATCGCTGGACAAGAGATTCACTCTTGCGAGTCATGAGGCTTTCGTCCGCGGCGACTATACTTATGTCAGCGAATATTTTAATTCACTTGCCGAAGCCGGCACGCCATCCGGCAATTATCATCTTTTTGATCTCAGCGCCGGCGTTACGATCGACAGGTTCAGGCTGGGAGTTTTCGTGAAGAACCTGACCAATAGATCCGATTTCACATGGATAGACAATGCGTTCGGTTTCGATCTGGCCTATCGCCTGCGGCCAAGAACGATCGGCATCAATCTGGCCGCGAATTTCTAATCGCGGCTCGGAGATGCGCGGCCTTGGGTCATTAGGATTAGCAACGCCGATGTCTTCGGACGTTGGCGCCCCCTGTTGACATGAACCGCCGCGAGCTACTCACGGCGGCGGGTGCCGCGCCATTGCTGTTTCTTTCCGGTGCCGGCACCGCCTTGTCCGCTCAGTCCAGGGCGGCGGGTGGAGATCCCGCCGAACTGACCTTGGCACAGGCATCCCGCGCCATTCGCGACGGCCGGCTTTCCTGCGTCGATCTGGTCCATGCATGCCTCCGGCACATCGACGCCGCCAATCCAATGATCAACGCGGTTATCACGCCCATGCGGGGCAGCGCGCTCGCCCAGGCGGCGGCGCTGGATGCGGAGGCACGGGCTGGCAAGTTTCGGTCGCCGCTGCATGGCATACCGATCGGGCTGAAGGACAATATCGACACGGCGGGGACGCTGACGACCAATGCCAGCGCACTGCACAAGGATCGCGTTCCGGCCGAGGATGCTCGGGTCGTGGAGCAGCTGAAGCAATCCGGTGCGATCATCATCGCCAAGGCCAATCTTGCCGAATTCGCAGTCAGCCCGACCAACGCGACCTCGTATTACGGGCCGGTGCGCAATCCGTGGAATCCGGATCATGTTTCGGGCGGGTCGTCCGGCGGGTCCGCCGCCGCGCTCGCGGCCCGCATGTGCGTGGGCGCGCTGGGAACTGACAGTGGTGGATCGGTTCGGATACCTTCCGCCTGGTGCGGCATGGTCGGCTTGAAGCCGACCGTCGGCCTGGTGCCGTTCAGCGGGATCGGACCAGGGATTCTTTTGCTGGACACGTGCGGCCCGTTGGCGCGCACCGTCGAGGATGTCGCTTTGATGTTCAATCACATGCCGGGCTATGATCCGCGGGACGTGATGAGCGTCGACAGGCCGCGTGAGGATTATGTCGTGGGCCTTGGTCGATCGGTTGCGAAGCTGCGAGTGGGTGTGCCGCGGCGTCCGTTCTTCGATCAGCTGGACGGCCAAATTGCCGAGGCAGTGGAGACCGCGTTGGCGGTCATCGCAACTCTGGTCGGCAGCATAAAGGATGTCACTTTGAAGGGGGTCGAGACCGTCGAGGTCCCGGCATACGACCTTGCGGAAGTTTACAGCTATCACGGCGCCTACTTCCCGAAGCAGCGCGATGCGTATCAACCCAGGACGCGCAGCATCATGCAATATTGCGCGGATTTTTTGAACGGCCCCGCAAGAGGATTAACGTCCCGGAAAATGGCGGAATATATTCAGACGCGAACGGCGATCCTGCGTAGCCAACGCACTATCGATACGGCCTTCGATAGCTTCGATGTGGTTGCCATGCCGACGATGAAATCGCTGCCGCCAACGGTCAACGCGGCCGTAGATTCCGAATATGCGTCGGGTCCGGGCATGCCCGAATTATTTTCGATCAACAACACGGTGGTCTTCAACATCGTTGGCTTGCCTAGCTTATCGGTTCCTTGCGGCTTTTCCAGGGAGGGCCTACCGGTCGGGTTGATGATTTGCGGCCCCCGATTTAGCGAGGCCAATCTGCTCGCGTTAGGTGCTGCTTACCAACGTTCGACGCCTTGGCACGAGCGCCGGCCCGGTTAAGTTGAAAACGTACTTCTAGATAATATTCCCCTACTTCTAATTGGAGACGGCAACGCTCAACCTATCGAAGCCATTCTGCTGCTCATCGCGTAGCGTGTCTATGTCACGCCCGCGTCGAGCCAGACCTATACGGAAACGCGGCGGGTCGACACTGGCGACGATCGTCGTACAGGGCAAGACCGTCAGCGCAATATAAAAGCGAATAGAGGTCGCTGCAATATGAATAGACTGTTGATCGCGTTGTCGCTGGCGGCGATGCTCTCGCCGCTTGCCTTGTTGCAGGCCCAACCGGGATCCGGTGTCGCGCCTGGCTTTACGCCGGGCGGGGATATCCCGGCGTTCTATTCCCCGGTGCTCGAGGATAGCGACTTTGAGCGGCGCGAAGAGATGATCCCGATGCGCGACGGGGTGAAGCTCTACACCCTCATCCTGGTTCCCAAGGGCGCGGCCAACGCGCCGATCTTGATCAATCGGACACCTTATAATGCGTCAGCGCGTGGCGCGCGGACCACCAGCAGCGCGATGGTCAACGCGCTTGCCCGCGAGGATGAGGAGTTCGTCAAGTCCGGCTATATACGGGTGTGGCAGGACATACGGGGCAAGTATAAGTCCGAGGGCGACTATGTCGTCATCCGGCCAATGATCGGTCCGCTCAACACGACCGACACCGATCACGGCACCGACGCCTATGACACGATCGATTGGCTGGTGAACAAGGCCAATCTGCCGGAAAGCAACGGGCGGGTTGGCATGATCGGCTCGTCCTATGAGGGCACCACCACCGTGATGGCGCTGATCAAGCCGCATCCGGCGCTGAAGGTCGCGGCGCCGCAAGGTCCGCTAGTCGACGGCTGGATCGGCGACGATTGGTTCCACAATGGCGCGTTCCGGCAGCATATGGCGAATTGGATCGCCGAGCAGACCGGAGACCGGGCCAAGGCGCGACCGCCTTCGCGCGGCGGCTATGACGACTACGACAATTTCCTGCGCGCCGGATCGGCCGGCGCGTGGGGCAGCGCGCATGGTTATAACGCGCTTCCGTTCTGGCGTCGGCTGGTCGAGAATCCGGCTTATAATCAAGTGTGGCAGGGTAGTGCGCTCGACAAGCTCCTCGCCGCCAATCCGTCCGACGTTCCGACCCTGTGGGTCCAGCCCCTATGGGATCAGGACGATATTTACGGCGCCATCACCTCGTTTGAGGCGCTTCAGGCGAAGGGGAAAACCGCCAACAATTATCTTGTGCTTGGCCCATGGTCGCACAGCCAGATGAATCGCGACGGCCGCAAGCTTGGGCCGTTGGAATGGGACGGCGATACCGTTCAACATTATTGGCGTAAGATCGTGCTGCCTTTCTTCAACCAGTATCTGAAGGATGCCCCGCGCGCCAATTTGCCAACGGCGACCGCCTACAATACTGGCGAAGACCGCTGGGAACGGCTATCGACCTGGCCCCTGGCGTGCGAGAAGGGATGTCCGTCGCCGCTGACCCCGATCTATCTGAACGTCGACAGCGGTCTCGGCTTCCGGCCCAGTGCGGCAGGACGCGACAGCTATGTTTCCGATCCCGCCAAGCCGGTGCCCTACTTTCCCCGGCCAGTAAATTTTGAAGAGGCTTGGGTGCCTTGGCTGACCCACGATCAACGCAGCGTCGACGGCCGGCCCGATGTGATGACCTATCAGACGGAAGTGCTCAAACAACCGGTGCGGGTCTCGGGCGCTCCGATCGCCGACATCTTCGCACGCACGACCGGCACCGACGGTGATTTCGTGGTCAAGGTGATCGACGTTTTTCCTGCGGAAAACGCGAACAACCCCAAGATGGGCGGATACCAGCTCGCGATCAGTCTCGAAATCTTTCGCGGGCGCTACCGCAAGAGCTTCGAGCATCCCTCGCCGATCCCCGCGGGCAAGGTGCAGCAATACAAGTTCCGGCTGCCGACGGTGAACCATGTATTTCACCCCGGCCACCGGATCATGATCCAGATCCAGTCGAGCCTGTTCCCTTATTATGATCGCAATCCCCAGACCTTTGTGCCGAACATCTTCCACGCGAAGAAATCGGACTATAAGGCCGCGACCGTCACACTTGAGCGGGGCGGGGCCAACCCGAGCCGGGTCTGGCTGCCGGTCGTGCCGATCGATCAGTCGGCGGCGATGGTGCCATAAGAAGGACTCGGTCAACCGTCGCAGTCGCTTAATTAATCCCTGTTGATCGTACAGCTCTGCAATCCGGAATGATGCTTCTCCAGCTCGGCGTGCTATCCGGGCGGCGACCGAACTGGTTTAGCGATAATCTCGCGTCCATGATTGGAAATCGATTGACCCTCGCCGAGACTGGATAGGGGCAGCTTGTCCGGCCGTGGGATTGCCGTAGAATCGGAATCACAGAAAGCCCACTTCAATCGGGAATCCGATGTCAATTTTTCGGCGATCATCGACACTAAGATCGATCGAATAGTCCTTTTGCCCTAAGTTTTCCACAAGTTTTAGCCCGGATTGATGGTCTCCTTGACGTATCGAAATGATTTACCGATTCATCTGTTTCGTGCTTCCGAGTTGGGGTCTGCAGTATCTCCGCCAGCAACCGAAGCGAGCGTCGACGTTTTATCAAGGCGGAAGCGAGCGTCTTGATATCAACAAAGTGGCCTCGCTAAGAGCCGACTTTCTGTTTGCGTTTCCGCATGTCTCTGAAAAACCGATCATGGCCGCTTTCGGACTTAGATGTTGGACCCGTATCCGTGGATGATCTTTGCTTCGGCTCAATAAAAGGTGAATCCGCCGCGTTTATCCCGCCTTGCAGTACCTTGATCGAGGGCAATGCGGGA
>CAZRNL010000025.1:0-16808 GCA_964601395.1 uncultured Silicimonas sp.
ATGCTGTCGGGGATCTGGTCGGCGACGTCGGACAGGATCGAGGCGACATTGGCTATCTGTTCCTGACCGGCCGAGGACAGTGTGGCCGAGGCACTTTCGAACAGAACTTCCGACGAGAAGATGAAGCGATCGCCGACAATCTGGATCCCTTCGCGATCGCCCAGAACCTGCCGCAGAGTACCGAAGAATTCCGACCGATAGTCGGCCAGTGTCGCCACGTCAGCCTTCAGGCGCTCGGCTTCAAGTCGCAGCCGTTCGGCCTCGGCGGCCTCCAGTTCGGCACGTCTCTTTTCTTCTGCGGCGGCGCGGGCCAGCGCCGTATTCAACTGGCTTCCCAATGCCTCTATCCGGACCTGCGCAGCGGCGTCCTGGGCGGCAGAGGAATCCAGAAGTCCCTGCAACTGGTTCAACTCGGATCGAAGCGAGGCCACCTGTTCATTCAGGGCCGCGACCTGTCTCTGGGCCTCGGTCGAGACGGCTTCCTCTTCGGCCAGCTGTTTTCGTGCAGTCGACAGAAGCGTGGCTTGCCGGTCCTTCTCGGTCATCTCCTCGATTGACCGGTTCTCGGCGGCGATCTTGGCCGCCAGCGCGGCCGCCAGTTGATCGCGGAGCGACGCACTGTCCGTTCTTGCAGCCAGAAGACTTGCGTTTTCTGCCTCGAGTCTATCGCGTTCGGCGGAAAGATCGGCCAGCCGCTGATCACGGGTCTCTGCCGTGGCCCCCAGTTCAGACAATTGAGTCCGCGTGGCCGACAGATCGGCCCGAAGAGATGCCAGGTCGGAGCGGGCGGTATCGCGCTCGGCCAGAGCGATGGCCAGACGTGTCTCAAGATCGGCCGCCGCACTTTCTGTTTCGGTCAGATTGCCGCTCGCCTGCTCAAGCGACAGGATCGCCTCGGTCAGCTTTTCGTTCAGATCGTTCTCGACCGCATTGGCGGCTGCCAGAAGCGTCAGCGTTTCCTCAGCCTTCCGCCGTTGCTCTTCCAGTGCCAGCGACATTGCCGTCAACTCTGCGTCGGCATTCTGTAGCCTTTCGCGCAAGGCCTCAGCCGCTGCCGTTTCGGCAAGACGGGCGGCCTCTTCATCGGAAAGTTGGGCTTCCGCGTCCGCAAGCCGCTGGCGAAGAGCCTCGGCAGCGGCGGCTTCCGCCAGGCGCGCGGCCTCGGCGGCGTCGAGCTGAGCTTCCACGCGCGTTGCACGATCCTCCGCGGAGGCGAGCGCCGCCTGATCGACTTCGGCGGCCTCCAGACTGGCCAGCGCCGCGGCGAGCGACGTTTGCGTGTTCTGCGTTTCGGCGCGCAATTCGGCGGTCATGGCTTCCAACGCCTCGCGGCGCGCAGCCGCCAACCGAGCCTCCTCCGTCTGCGCATCGATTTCGTCGCGCGCTTGGGCGAGAGCGATCTGCATTGCTTCCTGTTCCGAAATCAGCGTCTGACGCGCCGTTTCCAGCTCCTCGACCGTGGCTGTCAGACGCTCGCCCGCTGCAAGCGCGTCGTCACGTTGAGCCAGAAGGGTGGCGACCTGTTGCTCGAAGCTGGCGATGGCGGTATCCTGCTCGGCCAACACGCGGGCCTGACTGTCGATCTGCGACGTCAGGTTGGCGATCAGACTGGACTGTTGGTCATTCGCAGACTGCAAAGCCGTCAGGTTATCTTCCAGCTGCGCCGAACGCTGTTGCGACAGACCCAGCGCCTGGCTTAGCAATGTGACCTCGGAGGCCAACTGATCCAGCTCGGTTTCCTGCCCCGTGATCGTCTCGCGCAGCACACCCTGCACGATCATGAAAATCGTCAGGACGAACATCAGCACCAACATCAGTGCCGTCATCGCATCGACAAAGCCCGGCCAAATCGAGGCCGACATGCGTTGGGATCTGCGCGTTAGCGCCATGGCTCAGGATCCGTCGCCGGAATGGCGTGATCTGCCCAGTATCCGGATGGAATTGTTGAGATTTGCCAGATCGGCACGAATCTCGCCCATGCTCTCTTGGCGTCCGGCGGAAATCTCTTCGAGAATCCGGAGCATCTGCACATCCATGGACCGCAGCCGCATCCGACTTTCCGCATCGAACTGGCCTGCGCCGTCCTTAGCCATGTTTTCGAGAGCCTGGGTCAACCGCGACTGGCTTTCCACCAGCGGAGAGGAATCTGCGGTCTCGCTGATCTGATCGGCCAGGCGCGAGACGGCATTGGCCAGCATTCCAAGCCGGTCCTCGGCTGCCTCGCGGCGATCCTCGGCCTCGGAATAGAAGGCCTGCATCTGGTCCAGACGTTCAGCCATGTGCTCGGCCAGTTGCGCGATAGCCCCGTGATCGGCTCCCGAACTCTCTTCGCCGCCGAAACCAAGCCGGGTAATGGTGGACAGCCAATCCTCGAGTTCCCGGTAAAAGCGGTTCTGCCCGTGGCCGGCGAAAAGCTCCAGAAGCCCCACCACCAGTGACCCGGCAAGTCCCAGAAGCGAGGACGCAAAGGCAACGCCCATGCCTCCGAGCTGCGCTTCCAGCCCGCCCATCAGCCGCTCGAACACGGAAACGCCGGTGTCGCCCTCTTGCGGCGCTAGAGATCTGATCGTGTCGACAACTGCCGGAACCGTCGTCGCCAGACCGTAGAACGTACCCAGAAGGCCCAGGAAAATGAGAAGGTTGACCAGGTATCTCGTGATGTCCCGCGCCTCTTCGATCCGCGTGGCGACGGAATCTAGGATCGACCGGGTCGACGACGCCCCGATCTGCATTCTCGCGCCGCGCTTTCTCAGAAGCGCCGCAAGTGAGGCAAGCAGACGTGGCGCCTTCGTGAATTGATGGCCGGGTCGGTCCGAGGCGAACCCTTCAATCCAGCTGACCGATGAGACAAGTTGGAAAACCTGCCAGAAACAGGCCAGAACGCCGATTATGAAGACGACCGCTATGAAGCCATTGAGATAGGGGTTTGCCAGGAAGACGGGCGCCACCTGAGGATAGGCGATGTAGGCACCAAAGCCCACAAGACCCAACACGACGACCATCGTCAGGATCTGACGATAGGGCTGGGTGAAGTTCTGCTCGGCCTGGCGATCCGGTTGGTCCATCAGGGCCCGTTTCCTGTCGCTATTTTGATTGAACAGACACTAGGCAATAGAGAAGTGACTGCCAACAGCAATAAACTCACTTTTCGGACCCCGTGATAGCGGCCACACGGGCGGCGAGCCAGTCCAGGTCGTCGTCGGCAATGCCCAGGTCCGCAAGATGGTGTGCCGTATTCCAAAGATACTCGGTATTGGGCCCGCGCCCGCCAACGGCGGCCGCCATGATCAGGGCCTGCTCTTCAAGCGTCAGGTGCGCGACGTACTGATCGTGCTCGGTGTCCACGACATAGGCCAGCGAGGTCACTTCCTGACCGTCGTCCAGAACGAGCGGCACGGCCCGCTCGACATACGCGGACGAAATAAGTTCCCGCTCGCGCAAGTAGTCGACCGTTGCCTCCGCATCCTCATCCGCCACGCGAAAGCCAAGTCCTCGGCAGGACGCACCGTCACGCTGGTCCAGCGCCAGCACAAGTCCGGGGCGTTCGACCGTGCCGCGATGGTGGATGGACGACATGCAGAAGCTTCGTGCGTATCCGTGCAATGTACCCAGCCGCCGCTCGGCCACCGGAAATCCGGGATTCCAGATCAGCGATCCGTAGCCAAAGACCCACAAGGGGCGTGGCGTTATGGGTGGTTCTTTCGTCATGGCCGCCTTAAATCAGGGCGAAAGGCTGGGGAAAAGAGCAAATGGGCAGGCTTCTGACATGGGTCCTTGTTGTTGCGGGCGTCTGGATGGGGCTTTGGGCGACGGGCTCGATCATTTATGAGAAAAGTCTTCGCGGTTGGATTGATACGCGCCGCTCCGAGGGCTGGGCTGCCGACGTCTCGGCGCTGGAAGTCAACGGGTTTCCGAGCCGTTTCGATACGACGATCAGCGACATCCGGTTGGCCGATCCAGCTACGGGTATCGCATGGTCGGCACCATTTGTTCAATTTCTGTCGCTTGCCTACAAGCCCTACCAGGTGATCGCCGTTCTGCCGGAACGCCACGTCTTCGCGACGCCTCTTCAAACCATGGCGATCACCCATGACCGCGCGCGGGGATCGCTTTTTCTTGTGCCCTCGTCGACGCTGGCGCTCGATCGCGCGGTTTTCGTGATCGACGCGGGCAGTGTCGCATCGACGCTGGGCTGGGAAATTGCGTTGACCGAGGGACGACTTGCCGCCGAGCGCGTGGCGGCGGCAGAGAACGCCTACCGGATCGGAGCGGAACTGACCGGGTTCGCGCCGTCTCTGGAAACCAGGGCCGCACTTGATCCAGGTGGTGTGCTCCCGGCCACGATCGAGACCATGAACCTCGATGCGACGCTCCGGTTCTCGGAGCCCTGGGATCGGCGCGCCATCGAGGTCGAGCGTCCACAGGTTACCGCCATTGCGCTGGACAATCTGTCGGCGCGCTGGGGTACGGTCACGTTCCGGGCTGCGGGAGATTTGTCGGTTGACGAGACCGGCCTGCCGACAGGCCGGATCACGGTCAGGGCCGTGGAGTGGCGACGTCTCTTGGAGATGGCCATAGGTACCGGGATTCTGGCCGAGACCTTCCGGCCCGCGCTCGAGCGGGCGCTTGAGTTGATGGCCAGGCTCGAAGGCCAGCCAGACACGCTTGACGCGCCCCTAACCTTCGAGAACGGCCGTGTGAGTTTCGGACCTATCCCGCTTGGACCGGCACCTCGGATCGTGATCCGCTGACCTCAGCGGCAGTAGGGACCGGATCGGTAATCCGCTATATCGAAATGGAAATGATCGCGGTGGTGCCGGTCGCTTTCCGGTCCCAGCACCGTGCCGAACGGTCCACAAGCGGAAGCGTGGAGACGGCGCAGGAGCCGCCCATCAGGCCCGTTCCAGTCATCAAGAACGCTGATCTCACTGCCATCCTTCAGCACGAAGGCCGCGATGTCGATGGCGTGGCCCTTGGCATGTTCGGAAAGGCGTGCGCCGCGCTGATTGTTGCGGCTTCGGCAGGCGTAGTGAGCGGCCACGCGGATCCCGCTCAGCCCGCCCCCCTTGTTGCCGACGATCGGAATAGCGTGAACCGCCAGCCACTGGTTCAGCTGTTCCGCCGCAGGCAGAGACAAGGTCGCAGCGTTCGACAGGGTCACTCCCGCCGCTTCCGTGACGCGATATGCGTCCTCGACTCCGCAAGCGCCGGGACCGTCGACCGAGCCCAGCTTCACGGCCTGCAGGTTGCCGTTTATTCCTGCAACTTGCCTTTCACCGCAGGCGGTCACGATCAGAATGCATATAAGTGCGAAAGTTCGGGTCATGATTTCTTTCCCTGTCGTCCGAAATCAGGCGCATCAGTATCCTGACCCGCCTCGATGATGCCCCGCCGTATTGCCCTGGTTCTGGTAAAATAATCGAAAAGATGTTGGCCGTCACCTGTTCTGATCGCCCGCTGAAGCGCGAACAACTCCTCTGTGAAGCGCCCGAGTATTTCCAGGGTTGCTTCCTTGTTGGTCAAGAAAACGTCGCGCCACATGGTCGGGTCGCTTGCGGCGATCCTCGTGAAGTCCCGAAAACCTGCGGCGGAATACTTGATCACTTCGCTGTCCGTGACGCGGCGCAGATCGTCTGCCACACCGACCATGGTGTAGGCAATGAGGTGCGGGGTGTGGCTGGTGACGGCGAGAACCAGATCGTGGTGGTCGGCGTCCATTATGTCGACGTTGGCGCCCAGGGCGGACCAGAAGCGCGTCAGGCGATCCAGCGCCTCGGCGTCTGTATTGTCGTCCGTGACAAGGATCGTCCAGCGGTTCTGGAACAGGTCCGCGAAGCCCGAACGGGGCCCCGAATGTTCGGTGCCTGCAAGAGGGTGGCCGGGAATGAAGTGAACGCCATCGGGCAGATGCGGGGCGACGGCATCGATGACCGCTCGCTTGACCGATCCTACGTCCGTCACCGTCGCGCCTGGCGAAAGGTACGGACCGATTTCGGCCGCGACCGCTTCCATTGCTCCGACCGGCATAGCCAGCACCACAAGGTCGGCCCCCACGACAGCCTTGGCGGCGGTGTCGGTGACGTGGTCGCAAAAACCCATTTCGCGCACAGTCGCCCGCGTCTCGGGCGAGCGCGCCGTTCCGACGATCTCACCCGCAAGCCCCGCACGGCGCATCGCGTGCGCCATGGACGACGCGATCAGGCCCAAACCGATCAGGGCGACACGGCTATAAGTCGGGTTCATCGGAGTCTCTCCCGAAAGTGGCCGACCGACGCCGCGACGCGCCGACAATCGGCTTCCGTGCCGATGGTGATCCGCAGGCAGTTGGGCAGTTTGTAGCCCGCCGTCTTCCTGACGATGATCCCGTCTTCCCGCAGGTTGGCCTCGCAGGCGTTCGCCTCCGTTTCGTTGGCAAAACGCGCCAGGATGAAGTTTGCGGACGAGGTATCGGACGGCACACCAAGCTCGGCGAGCGCGTGATGCAGCCAGTCGCGCATCCGCGCGTTTTCGCTTCGGCAACGCAGGGCCCACTCGCGGTCCCGGATCGCGGCTTCGGCGGTCGCAAGCTGGGTCTCGCTCAGATTGAACGGTCCGCGTACACGGTTCAGAGTGTCGATGATGGCCCGCGGGCCGTACCCCCAGCCAATCCTGAGGCCACCCAAACCATAGAGTTTGGAGAAAGTCCTGGTCATGACCACGTTATCGCGAGCCTCGACCAGCGATGCGCCCCCGTCGAAACCATCGACATATTCGGCGTAAGCGCCGTCGAGCACCAAAAGCACATGCTCCGGCAGTTCTGCCGCCAGGCGCGCCGTGTCGTTTCCACCGATCATCGTGCTTGTCGGATTTCCGGGGTTCGCAATGAAGACAAGACGCGTTCTCGATGTCACTCCGGCCAAAATGGCGTCCACGTCCACGGTGCGTTCGCGCTCGGGCACTTCCACAGGCGTCGCGCCAGCGGCCAGTGCAGATATGCGGTACATCGAAAAGCCGTGCTCGGTGTGAATGACCTCATCTCCCGGACCGGCATAGGCCTGGCAGATGAAGGTGATGAGTTCGTCCGATCCGACACCGCAGATGATCCGTTCAGCGTCCAGTTCGTGGACCTCTGCGATCGCTGTTCGAAGACCCAAGTGGTCAGTCGACGGATACCGGTGAAGCGAGTGCACCGTTCGGGCGAAAGCTGCCTTGGCCGCGTCCGACGCGCCGAACGGATTCTCGTTCGATGACAGCTTGAGGACATCCGCGCGACCTGCCAAACGGCTGTCACCGCCCTTGTAGAGCACGATCTCTTCGATACCGGGTTGCGGCGTGATGGCATTGGTCATTTGGAGTGCCTCGACGGTTCGGCGTGTGTTTAGCGGCGCTTGTCGCGTCTGACCAGTGGATTAGCGAACCCCGTCCGGCGCCGGCCGGAAAAGAAAACGCCCCGGACTATGCCGGGGCGCTCCCTGATCCAAGTCCTGCGCGGAGGTTCACTCCATTGCCTTGAAGGCAAACTCGCCACCTTCCTTGATGCCGGAGAACCAGCGGGCCGTGACCGTCTTTGTCTTGGTGTAGAAGCGGAAAGCGTCCGGTCCGTATTGATTCAAGTCGCCGAACGACGATTTCTTCCAGCCGCCGAAAGTATGGTAGCTGAGCGGCACGGGGATCGGAAAGTTGATGCCGACCATGCCGACATTGACGCGGCTTGCGAAATCGCGTGCCGTGTCTCCGTCGGCGGTAAAGATCGCGGTGCCGTTGCCGTAGGGGTTGTCCATCGTCAGTTTCAACGCTTCCTCATAGGACTCGGTTCTGACCTGGCTCAGAACCGGGCCAAAGATCTCTTCCTTGTAGATTTCCATGTCGGCTGTGACGTTGTCGAAGAACGACGGTCCCACGAAGAACCCGTTCTCGTAGCCCTGCATCGTGAACCCGCGACCATCGACAACAAGGTTGGCACCCTGTTCGACGCCACTGTCGATCAACCGGTTGATCCTGTCCTGGGAGGCTTTGGTGATGACCGGCCCGAAGTCCACGTCATTGCCGGCGGTATAGGGGCCGACCTTCAGCTTTTCGATCCGCGGAACAAGTCGTTCGACCAGAGCATCTGCGGTTTTCTGGCCGACCGGCACTGCGACCGAAATCGCCATGCAGCGTTCGCCCGCCGCCCCGAAACCTGCGCCGACCAGTGCATCGGCCGCCTTGTCCATGTCGGCATCGGGCATGATGATCATGTGGTTCTTGGCACCGCCAAAGCACTGTGCACGCTTGCCGTTGGAACAGGCGCGTCCGTAGATATACTGCGCGATCGGGGTCGAGCCGACGAAACCAACGGCCTGGATCGTCTCATTGTCGAGAATTGCGTCAACCGTTTCCTTGTCGCCGTTCACGACTTGAAGCACGCCGTCCGGAAGTCCGGCTTCCTTGAGGAGTTCGGCCAGCCGCAATGCCGTCGAGGGGCAGCGCTCAGATGGTTTCAGAATCATTGCGTTGCCGGCGGCCAATGCGGGCCCCATTTTCCATAGCGGGATCATCGCCGGAAAGTTGAAAGGAGTGATGCCTGCGACGACGCCCAGAGGCTGGCGCATCGAATAGAGGTCGATGCCGGGGCCGCCGTCGTTGGTGAACTCACCCTTGAGAAGCGACGGTGCGCCCATACAGACTTCGATCACTTCCAGGCCGCGCTGAACGTCGCCACGCGCGTCGGGAAGTGTCTTGCCATGTTCCCGGCTGACCAGTTCCGCCAACTCGTCCATGTGCTTGTTGATAAGAGTCCCGAACGCCATGATCACTCTCGCCCGCCGTTGCGGGTTTGTCGCACCCCAAGCAGGCTGAGCCGCGGCAGCCTTGGCAACGGCGTCGTCCAGCTCTGCCTTGGTGGCCAGCGGCACCTTCGCCTGAATCTCGCCCGTTGCCGGATTGTGGACATCCGCGAAGCGGCCCGAAGCGCCCTTAACATGCTGTCCGTTGATATAGTGGCTGAGTTCTTCCATCGAATCCTCCTCTGGGTTGGCTGCACCATAGGGGCTGGCGCAGGTGCCCGAAAAGCGGCAGTTTCCCAAAAAGGTTTTGCAAAAATACAAGGGCAATCCGAAAATGCATTGGGATGACATGCGAATTTTCCTGTCTGTTGCGCGCGAGGAAAGCCTTTCCGGCGCGGCGCGAACCCTAAGGCTCGATCCCGCAACGATCGGGCGCAGGATTGCGCGAATTGAACACGAGCTGGACGTCATCCTCTTTGTGAAGTCGCCCCAGGGCTATGTGGTGACCGAGCAGGGCGAACGGCTTCTGGCCCACGCAGAAGCCGCCGAAGCCGCGATGATGCGTGCCGTGAGCGAAGTGCGGGGCACAGCTTCCCAGGGTCTGACCGGAACCATCCGTGTCGGCGCCCCGGACGGCTGCGCGACCTTCCTTCTTCCGCAGGTGACGCGAGCTATCCAGGCTGGGAATCCGGGGCTTGAAGTCCAGATCGTGGCGCTGCCCCGCGTCTTCAACCTGTCCAAGCGTGAAGCGGACATGGCTATCGGTGTCTCAAGACCCACCGCCGGCAGGCTGCGTATTCAGAAAATCGCCGACTACCGGCTACATCTCGCGGCATCGGAGGCCTATCTTTCTCGGCACGACCGGATCCGCACACATGATGATCTGGCCGGTCATGCAGTCGTCGGCTACATACCCGACATGATCTTCGACCGGGAACTCGACTACCTTTCCGAGATGGGTCTCAAACGGGTCGATCTGGCGTCCAACCTCGTCTCGGTTCAACTGGGTTGGTTGAGGGCCGGAGCAGGAATAGGCGTTGTCCACGATTTTGTCCTTCCGGATGCACCTGAACTGCGCCCGGTTCTGGCTGAGAGCATCGGGCTTGTCCGCGCGTTCTGGCTGATCCGCCACGCAGACGATTCCCGCGTCGACCGGCTGAACAGGTTTGCCGGATTGCTGATCGAAGGGCTGCGCGCCGAAATGGCAGTCCGCAGCCGCGCTTGACACAACGGCATCGCGAGTGGAACGCTGGCGCAAGATGCTTTGAGAAGGGAGGCTTCGATGCTTGTTCGTCAGATACTTGCGATGAAGGGTGGGAATGACGTGGTTGCGATCGAGTCCGAGGCCTCGATAGCTGACGCAGCGATACTTCTGTCCGAAAAGCGGATCGGAGCGCTCCTTGTGGTCGGCAGGGACGGTATGCCCAAAGGCATTCTTTCCGAACGCGATATCGTGCGTGAGCTTGGCCGGCGCGGCGACGCGTGTCTGCGGGACCTAGTGGGTGACTTGATGACAACGAACCTGGTGACGTGTTCGCCGGATGAAAAGGCGGACGACGTTCTGACCAAGATGACCGAAGGTCGTTTCAGGCACATGCCGGTCGTCGACAACGGCGCCATGGCGGGACTGATTTCGATCGGCGATGTCGTGAAGGCACGACTTAGCGAACTTGCGATGGAAAAGGACGCTCTGGAAGGAATGATCAAGGGCTTCTGAAGCCAAAGCCTTGAGGCAGCGGCACAATTCGTGGCATTGACGTCACTGGGGCAGGTCTTTGGGAGTTCCTTGATGCGCATCGGTCTATATCCCGGAACGTTCGATCCGGTCACACATGGACATCTCGACATCATCCGGAGAGCGACTGTTCTCGTGGACCGTCTGGTGATCGGTGTTGCCATCAATCGGGATAAGGGACCGCTCTTCTCGCTGGATGAACGCGTAGGAATGATCGAGGCCGAGTGTGCCGGAATAGCCGTCTCGACAGGCGTCCAGATCGTGGCGCATCCCTTTGAAAACCTGCTGATCGACTGTGCACGGGATGTGGGCGCCGGAATCATCGTTCGCGGACTGCGAGCCGTGGCTGACTTCGAGTACGAATATCAGATGGTTGGCATGAACCGTGTGCTTGACGACAGTATCGAGACCGTCTTCCTGATGGCTGGCGCCAAGCATCAGGCGATCGCCTCAAAGCTGGTCAAGGAAATTGCGCGTCTGGAGGGCGATGTCTCGAAGTTCGTCCCACCTGCGGTGCGGACGGCATTGATCCAGAAATTGCGGAAATGAGCGTTGCCCGGGGGCCTGAATGGTTGAACGGGCGACCTTCTCAGATCACCCGCTCATGAGTTTGGTTCAAATTCGGTGAAAGGCGGCCTTCTGGCCCCTGCATCACATTCCATAGACCGCCCGCTTTGCGATCTTCTCGGCGTCCCCGGGATAGATGTCGAGGTCAAGCGCCACATCCAGAGGAAGGCGGCTCAGTTCGCGAACCGTGCGCTTGTAGGCCCGGCGTTTTTCAAGTTCGGCCATGAAGTTCATGTCCACTACTCCATTCTCTTTCGGACCCATTGTCCGATGCCTTGAAGATGGGCTGGATGTTAGCGTCGGACAAGATCTTATGCTGCAATGCAGCAATGCCGCCAATGCATGGCTGAGGTTCCGCGGTCATGTTCGCGTAACCCAATGTTTATCAATAAGGAAGACGCGCGTGGACGATCGAGGTGTGGCTCTTCCGTTGAAGCACTTCACTCCCAGATTTCGATCGACGGCAAGAGCTAACTTGCCTCTGACTGCACGCCAGTTGGCGACGAGGTCGGATCAGAATCCACCGACAAAGAAGCGCTCCGAAACTGCACCCTTTCAGCGAGCCCGTCGGGTAGCTTTCAAAGATCTTCCATCAGTTGCACTTTCGCGACCGACATCAGTTCGACCATCTTGACGCGGATTTCCTGCTCGCTGGCACGATCGCCAAGGTCGCCTGAAACCTTGCGGAAGACATCTTCGTCTCCAGCTTCTTCGAAATCTGACCGGACCACTTCAATGGCATAAGCCGCAGCTTCGTCCCCTGATTTGCCCATCAGGTCGGCGGCCCAAAGGCCCAGAAGCTTGTTCCGGCGGGCCTCGGCCTTGAATTGCATCTCGGCATCGTGCGCAAACTTGTTTTCGAAGGCATTCTCGCGATCGTCGAAAGTGGTCATGTCTGGCCTGTCCTCGGCGGTTGATTGCGTGCTGTCAAAAGATATGCCCTCCCTGCGTCCCGGTCGCAAGAGCGAGACCGCCGTGTCGTATCTCTTCCTGCATTTCATAATGTCGCATGTCGGCAAACTTTCTTGTAGGTGCCGATTCTCGCTCTGGTGACCAGGGCGCAGTCGGTCCGCTTGTCGCGAGCGTTTACTTGACGTAAGACACCTCAAAAGCGCGCAGACCCCGAGTCTGCGCGCAACTCATTTTTCCAGAGGTCGCCATGGCACGTCGCAAGAAGGTTTACGAGGGCAAGGCCAAGATTCTCTATGAAGGCCCGGAACCCGGAACTCTCGTACAGTACTTCAAGGATGATGCCACCGCTTTCAATGCGCAGAAGAAGGCCACCATCGAAGGCAAGGGCGTATTGAACAACCGGCTGAGCGAGTTCTTCATGAAAGGTCTCGCCCAGATTGGTGTCCCGACGCACTTCATCAAGCGGATCAACATGCGTGAGCAATTGATCCGCCAGGTCGAGATCATCCCGCTTGAGGTGATCGTTCGCAACTATGCCGCAGGGACGATGTCCAAACGCCTGGGACTGGAGGAGGGCACGATCCTTCCGCGACCGATTGTCGAGTTCTGCCTGAAAGACGATGCGCTGGGCGACCCTCTGGTCTCGGAAGAGCATATCATAGCCTTCGGGTGGGCCTCGCAGCAGGATCTGGATGACATGATCGCACTGGCGCTGCGGGTGAATGACTTCATGTCGGGCGTCATGCTTGCCGTGGGCATCAAGCTCGTGGACTTCAAGATCGAGATCGGACGGGTGTGGGACAACGATTATCAGCGCCTGGTCGTTGCGGATGAAATCAGCCCGGACAGTTGCCGCCTCTGGGATATGGAGACGGGACAGAAGCTCGACAAGGATGTGTTCCGACGTGATCTGGGCAATCTGGCGGACGCCTATACCGAAGTCGCCCGCCGCCTTGGCGTGCTGCCTTCGAATGTCACGCATGCGACAAAGCCGACGCTGATCAACTAGGCGTCGCTGGGTTCGAAACCGGCTTTGTCGGCGGCTGAACCCACGGCTTCCGGTTGGACAAGTTCCGCGAAATCCGCAATAGGACTGGCAAGGCGAAAGTTCGGGGGAAGACGATGAAGGCTCGCGTCCACATCATGTTGAAGAACGGCGTTCTCGACCCGCAGGGAGAAGCGGTGCGGCATGCGCTCGGGACGCTCGGGTTCGACGGCGTCGAAGGTGTCAGGCAAGGCAAGGTTATCGAGTTGGAACTGGCCGAAGCGGACCGCACAAAGGCCGAAACCGAAGTGCTCAAGATGTGCGAGGCGCTTTTGGCCAACACCGTGATCGAACGATATGAGGTAGAAATCCTCTAATGCGGATCGCGGTCGACATGGACGAGGTTCTGGCCGACACCCATGCCGCAAAGCTGGCCATGTTCGCAAACCGTTTCGGCTACAGCTGGAGTGATGAAGACCTTCTCGGCCGCCACTTCTCTGAACTTGTTCGCCCCGAACATGCCGAGGCGATGGAATCGATCCAGCATGCAGGGATCTTCTTTGCCGACCTGCCGTTGATTAAGGGGGCTGTTCGGGCCATGGAGCACCTGAATGAGCGCTTCGAACTGTTTATCGCAACCGCCGCGATGGAGTACCCGGCTTCGGGTCCACACAAGGTCGCATGGCTCGCACGCCATTTTCCGTTCATCAACCCGCTCCGTGTGGTGCTTTGCGGGGACAAGAGCATTCTTGCCACCGATATCCTTATCGACGACAGCCCGCGCCATTTCGAACGGTTCAGTGGGAACGGTGTGCTTTTCTCGGCACCGCACAACTCCGGGCACCCACATCCCCTCCGGCTGGATGGCTGGAGCAATCTCGATGGTCTGCTCGACCTTTTGACGAAGGAGGTCGCGGCATGAAAGCAGCGGTTCTGAGGCAATACAATGCTCCGCTTTCGATCGAGGACGTTCCCGATCCGACCTGCCCGGAAGACGGCGTTGTCCTGAAAGTTCTGGCATGTGGCGTCTGTCGATCGGACTGGCACGGTTGGGTGGGCGAACATCCCAGGGTGAAGCCGGGCCAGATCGGCGGGCATGAGTATTGCGGTGAGGTCGTCGCAGCGGGGCCGCGCGCAATGTACGCGGTCGGTGACTGCCTGATCGCCCCCTTCATTCTTGCCTGTGGCACCTGTCCCCAGTGTCGTTCCGGCGAAAGCAACACCTGTCTTGACCAGCGACTGCCCGGTTTCATCGAACCTGGCGCTTTTGCCGAATATGTGGCTGTTCCGCGCGACCACAATCTCGCACGTCTTCCCGAAGACATGTCTCCGACGCTGGCGGCCGCACTCGGCTGTCGCGTGACAACCGCGTGGCACGCCCTGACGGGGCGTGCTGCGCTTCGGCCTGGCGAGTGGCTGGCGGTGCATGGCACCGGAGGCATCGGGTTGGCGGCCATGCTGCTGGGTCGGGCGCTTGGCGCGCGAGTGATCGTCACCGACATTGTCGACGAAAAGCTCGAACATGCGCATGCGCTTGGCGCTGACTATGCGATCAATGCGACGGACGGCGAAAGCGCGCTGAAAATCAAGGACATAACGGGTGGCGGAGCGCATGTTTCGATCGAGGCGCTAGGCTTTCCTGCAACCGTTGCCGCCTCGTTGGCCTGCCTGCGCCCCTTGGGTCGTCATGTGCAGGTGGGCATGCCCGTAGGACACCATGCGGTTCAAGAAGTGAACCTGAACGCAGTTTACATGGGTAACCTTGCGCTTTACGGCACGCGCGGCATGCCTTCGCATCGCTACCCGTCACTTTTGAATCTGATCGAAGGCGGGCATGTGGACCTTGCTCCGATAGTCGCCCGTGAGATCGGGCTCTCCGGTACCAGCCGCGAACTTGCCGCCTTCAATGGCCCGACTCCGCCGGGTGTGGCCGTCATCACGAATTTCACGAACTGAGGTCAAGTCAATGAAAGCTGCCGTCCTCGTCTTCCCCGGATCGAACTGCGACCGTGATCTGGCCGTTGCTTTCCGTCAGGCAGGCTTCGCGGTGGACATGGTCTGGCACAAAGACACGGACCTGCCGCACGGCGTCGATATCGTCGGCGTGCCGGGTGGATTTTCCTTCGGAGACTACCTGCGCTGTGGGGCGATCGCCGCCCGGTCGCCGATCGTCGGCGCATTGAGGTCGCATGTCGAAAAGGGCGGCTACGCGCTTGGTGTCTGCAACGGTTTCCAGGTGCTTCTGGAAACCGGGCTTCTGCCGGGTGCACTTATGCGCAATGCTGGTCTGAAGTTCATCTGCAAACCCGCAGTCCTCACTGTCGCGACGACGCGGAGCCAGTACACCTCAGGCTACGATGCGGGGGCATCGGTCACTTTTCCCGTTGCCCACCACGACGGGAATTACCAGGCGACGGACGAGATTCTGAAAGAATTGACTGGCGAGGACAGGGTGGCGTTTCGCTATGCCCAGAACATCAATGGTTCGGTCGACAGAATCGCGGGCATCCTGTCCGGAAACCGCCGGGTCCTTGGCCTGATGCCGCATCCAGAGCGCGCCGCCGATCCCGCGCTTGGCAACGCGGACGGAGCGGCACTTTTCCGGTCCCTTGCGTCAGCAACGCTCGACGCTTGAGAACGAGTGGCCGAACCTTTAGGTTCGGTCCATGAACGAGCGCGCATCATCCAGCAGTAATGAGCCCGGCGGAAAGCCCTGGGCCATGCGCATTCTGATGTTCCTGCTCATCCTTCTTGCGGTTGCGGTTGTCTGGTGGACCAACCGGTTGCTGACAGAGCGGTTCACGGCAAGTACCCGGTCGCGGGCCGAAGTGCGCCTGGCGCTCTATTCGGGTAACATCCTGTCCGAGTTGCAGCGAAACCAGATCGTCCCACAACTTCTTGCCCGTGACCCGACGCTTATCGGGGCGCTGAATTCCTCCGACTTCTCGCAATCCTCCCAGCGACTGATCGAATACCGCGATGAAATCGGGGCCGCCGCCCTGATGCTGCTCGACGCGCAGGGCAGGACCGTGGCAGCGACGGATCGCTCGCTTCTAGGTTCAAACCATCGGTCGGCGGCCTACTATGTCGAGGCATTGCGGTCCAGTGACACTGTTTTCACAACGAATTTGCTGGAAACCGGCGGGCGCATCTTCAGTTACTCGCGAAAGATCGAGACGCAAGGGTCGCTGATCGGTGTGATCGTGGTTGAGGTTGACCTGAAGAAATTCGAGGCCGCCTGGGCCGGGTTCACAGATGCAGTCGTGGTCACGAACAGCGAAGGTCTGATCATCCTGTCGACAGAATCGCGTTGGCGGGGTCAGACCGAAGCGGAGGCCCTGGCGATCAGATCTGCGCCAAATGCGATCGAACGAGCCATCCGCGCCACCGCCGACTGGGGGGCCTTGCCCCCGGACGCCTACCTCGCTGGCGAGGCGGTTATGCGACAGGAAACGCGTATCGGCTTCCAGGGTTGGCGCATGGCAAGTTTCACGACCTTCGCGGGTGTCCGAGAGAGAGTGAATTCCGTTATCGCGCTCGAAATCATGGGTTTCGCGATTCTGATGACGTTGGTGTTTTACGCAATGAGCCGAAAGGCGACGTCGCGTCTGGTTTTCTTCCAGCGGGAATCGGCTGAACTTCGCGCACTCAACGCGGCGCTGCAGCGAGAAATCGCCGAGCGAGAGAAGGTCGAGCGGAACCTTGAAGTGGCCGAACAGACCATTCAGCAATCCTCGAAGCTGGCCATTCTTGGCGAGATGTCGGCTGCGGTCAGCCATGAACTGAACCAGCCTCTTGCAGCGATGAAGACCTATCTCGCAGGCGCCAAGCTGCTGTTGCAGCGCAGGCGTCCGGACGAGGCGCT
>CAZRNL010000026.1:0-7415 GCA_964601395.1 uncultured Silicimonas sp.
CCCGACGAGGTCGTCGCTCTCGGCGCCGCAATTCAGGCGGGTGTCCTGCAGGGTGACGTCAAAGACGTCGTCCTTCTGGATGTCACGCCGCTTTCCCTCGGCATCGAGACTCTGGGGGGTGTCTTCACCCGCCTGATCGACCGCAACACGACGATCCCGACCAAGAAGTCGCAGATCTTCTCGACGGCGGAAGACAATCAGAACGCCGTGACGATCCGGGTCTTCCAGGGCGAACGCGAGATGGCCTCGGACAACAAGATGCTGGGTCAGTTCAACCTCGAGGATATTCCGCCTGCGCCGCGCGGGATGCCTCAGGTCGAGGTCACCTTCAACATCGACGCCAACGGCATCGTCGCCGTAAGCGCGAAGGACAAGGGCACCGGGAAAGAGCAGACGATCACGATCCAGGCGTCAGGCGGCCTGTCCGACGAAGAGATCGAGCAGATGGTCCGCGACGCGGAGGCGAACGCCGAAGCCGACAAGGGCCGCCGCGAGCTGGTCGAAGCCAGGAACGAGGCCGAGCGTGTCGTGCACGATACCGAGAAATCGGTTGAAGAGCATGGCGACAAGGTCGACCCGACGACTGTTGAGGTCATCGAGCTGGCTATCGCCAACCTCAAGGAGCAGCTCGAGACCGACGATGCCGGCAAGATTCGCAGCGGTATCCAGAACGTCCGCGAGGCGTCCATGAAGCTGGGCGAGGCCATCTACAAGGCCGAACAGGCCAAGTCGGGCGAAGCCGACCCGGACGATGAAGGTCCTCGCAGTGTCGACGACGACATCGTCGATGCCGACTTCGAAGACCTCGACGACGACAAGCGCGCTGGCTAAGCGCAACTGAACGTACGCCCGGGCCGGTCCGAAAAGGGCCGGCCCATGCGTTGCAGGGAAACGGACAGCGATGGCAAAGCGCGACTATTACGAGGTTTTGGGCGTCACCAAAGGGGCATCCGCCGAAGAGATCAAGAAAGCCTATCGCACCAAGGCGAAGGAACTTCACCCGGATCGCAACTCCGACAATCCCGAAGCCGAAACCCAGTTCAAGGAAGCGAACGAGGCCTACGAGGTCTTGAAGGACGCCGACAAGAAGGCGGCCTACGACCGCTTCGGTCACTCTGCTTTCGAAGGCGGAATGGGTGGCAGGCCGGGTGGCGGCTTCGGCGGAGCGGACTACGCGTCCGCGTTTTCAGATGTCTTCGACGACCTCTTCGGCGACATCATGGGCAGGCGCGCAGCCGGCGGACAGCGAGCCGTTCGCGGATCCGACCTGCGCTACAACTTGCGGATCTCGCTCGAGGAAGCCTATCGCGGGATGCAGAAGACCGTCCAGGTTCCAACCGCGGTCAGTTGCGAAAAATGCAAGGGCTCGGGATCCGAAGCCGGCGCAGAACCGCAGACCTGCCCCACATGCTCGGGCATGGGCAAGGTGCGCGCCCAGCAGGGCTTTTTCACTGTCGAACGCACATGTCCGACTTGCTCCGGCATGGGCCAGATCATCAAGAATCCATGCACCCAGTGCGGTGGCGCGGGCCGAGTCCAGAAGGATCGGTCCCTCGGCGTGAACATCCCCGCCGGCGTCGAGACCGGGACGCGCATCCGTCTTGCAGGCGAGGGCGAAGCTGGCCTGCGCGGCGGGCCATCGGGCGATCTCTACATCTTCATCGAAGTGGCCGAACACCCGTTGTTCCAGCGCGACGGAACCTCGCTTTATTGTCGCGTGCCGGTCTCGATGACGGTTGCGGCCATTGGCGGAGATATCGAGGTTCCGACGATCGACGGAGGCCGAAGCCGCGTGAAGGTGCCGGCCGGCAGCCAGTCCGGTCGCCAGATGCGCCTGCGCAGCAAGGGCATGCCTTCATTGCGCGGTGGCATGTACGGCGACATGATGATCGAGATGGCTGTCGAGACGCCGGTCAATCTGACCAGCCAGCAGAAAGAGCTGCTGCGCGAGTTCGAAAAACTCTCGGAAGAGAACAACCCTGAATCATCCGGCTTCTTCAAGAAAGTGAAGACCTTTTGGGACAGCATGAAGAGCTGACCATTAGATCCCCTTTCACCAACAATGAAAGCCGATCCGGGTTACCGTGGTCTGCTACACTACAGTCTGCCCCAAAACACCCACATTTCTTGGTGATTGGGGCAGAATAATGTAGAAAACTTGTCAGTAGTTGGTTCCAAGCCCATGCGTCGGGCGATCTGTACGAGTGATGACATGACCCCAATCGAGCGCGTATCTGCGAGATCTCAGGCTCTCCGGGACCTGGGCATTGCAGGCAATCCCTCAAAATCGCAGCTTCGGTCGGCCTACCGAAAGCTTGCGTTCGAGAAGCACCCCGATCAGGGATCGGAATGTGACGAGGACTTTTCGCGTATCTCGGCAGCTTACCACCTGCTGGTTGCCGCAGCCGTGGATGACCGCAAGCCCGAACCGGTCCGTTCCGCGAATGTGTCCCGTCCCAGCGTTCCGGCCACCGAGAGCGTTTTCGCCGACGACGTGCTGGCCAGTTGCAGGGCTTTGTTCGGCGAAGTCGAGAATGACGCCTCCCGCCATGTCGCGACCCGGCTTTATCGCAAGGGCCGGTCACTGACCTACTTCGTTCCGACAGCGCCCGTGATCGGCGCCAACCAGATCGCGCTTCCCACGGGCGATCTTGTCGATACGCGAAATGTCCTGCCCGCCATCGTCGAGGTCGATTTCCGACGCATCACGGCCGGTGCTTTCGATGTCCCCGCTCATGTCTGCGCCAACGTCTTTCCCGGCGCGCGCAGCGTCCAGATTCGCTTTGCCTGTTGAGGAGTTCCAGAACCGTGACCCAAGTACATCGTGATCAACTCTCTCCCGCACCGCTGACGTCAGCAGCGGCGACACCTCTCTCGCCGGTCCGGATCAAGTCCCGCTGGCGGACCAGTTTCGAGCGGCGGTCTCAGTCCCTGTCCTGGATTCAGTTGCCGGACGAGGATCAGCCGACGTTTCGGAGCGTCCGCTCGCGCGCACGGACTTTCCGGCCCTGACTTAACCGGATATTCACCAGAAACTCGGCAGCCTGCGGTCCATGTCCGACCCAGGCTCTCTATACGAACCGCCCTTGCCCCTGTTCGAAGGACAGGAGTTTACCCTCACCGGTGCCAAGGGCACGTTGCCCTCCTATATCCGCGATCATCGCAAACGGCTTCGCGACCGATTCCTGGTGGGTGGTGCAGCCGCAATGCCAGATTATGAACTTCTGGAACTGGTCCTTTTCCGCTCGCTCCCACGGTGCGACGTCAAACCGGTGGCCCACCGGCTTCTTGAAACGTTCGGGGATTTCAATCGCGTGCTCTCGGCTCCGGTCGAACGGCTGACCGAAGTCCGCGGTGTCGGCGAAATCGTGGCCGTCGACCTGAAGATCATCGAGGCCGCCGCGCATCGCCTGTCGCGCGCCCGTGTCATGCGAAGCCACGTCATCTCGAGCTGGGGCGCGCTTCTGGACTATTGCCGGACGACGATGGCCCACCGTGAGACCGAGCAGTTCCGCATTCTGTTCCTGGACCGGAAAAACGTTCTGATCGCTGACGAGGAGCAAGCCAAGGGCACGGTCGACCATGTCCCCGTCTACCCCCGCGAAGTGGTCAAGCGCGCGCTGGAACTGAACGCTTCCGCACTGATCCTCGTGCACAATCACCCGTCTGGCGATCCAACGCCATCCGACAGCGATATCGCCATGACGCGCTTGGTCGAAATCGCGGCGCAGGCCCTGTCGATCACCGTTCACGACCATCTCGTGATCGGTAAGTCCGCGGAAGTGTCGTTTCGCGCTCAGGGACTGCTGACTGCCTGAGTGGGCTTCCGAACCCAGACCTCGACCCGACGATTCACCTGCCGCCCCCATGCGGTGTCATCGCAGGCCATTGGCATGATCTCACCGAAACCATCCGCCGTCAGTGTGACAGGCACGTCGCCCCGAAAGCTCTCGATCACCCGACGGACTGCAGATGCGCGCCGCTCCGACAAGCGCAGATTGCCAGCCGACGGGCCTTCACCGTCGGTGAAGCCAACAAAGATCAGCTCCTTCTCGTCGAACTCGCCCCGGCCAAGCGCGTCGGCGAGTCTTCGGATATTCGAAGCCGACTGCGGATCCAGATCACTGGAGCCATCCCGGAAACGGTACGTCAGCGTCAATCGCTCGGCCTCCATCAGAAGGGCAATCATACGCTGCACTTCCCGCATCCGCTCGGGATCGTCGCCGGCAGCAAGCACAGCATTTGCCAGCCGGTCGCCTTGACGCTCAAAGCCGATCCGTCCTATGCCCTGATCGACAAACCCCGCCGCCTGGATGACTGGTTGCGCCTCGTGGGACCGTGCGAAGGCTATGAACTCGCGGATCAGACGTGGCTGCCTGGCACCGACCCGATGCAGAAACAACGGTTGCGTCAACGGATAGTCTTCGGACTTGATCGTTTCGCGCGTCGCGGGCGTGGACAGCCCGCAGGCGCCCCCGATCACCAGCGGGACGGTGTTGCCGATGGTCGACAGCGAAAGCAGTCCCAGCGCCGCAGGATCGGCGGCTACGTCCGATGCAAGATCCCCCAGGTCGGCATGCCAGGTCGCGGGGCCGAAGCGGAGACGCGGAAACACGCGTTCCAGTTCTGCCTGAACCCTGTCACCCTCGGGCAAGTGCAGACGTACAGGCAGGTCCTGACCGCCCAGCACCGACCAATTGTCGATCGACCCTCGCAGCAACTGGCGGAACTGGTCCAACGTGATCATCGCGCGCGGATTATCGACCGAGACGACCGGAACAAGAGCATCCAGCGCGATCACATCCTGGCGCATCTGCGCCTGGCCTTCTACACGACCCAGCGAGAAATCCGCTTCCCGCGATGCGAGACGTACCAACGCCTCGTCCTCCGGCAATACCGCGCCTTCGATAACGGCCAGCAACTGACCGGTCGTCGGCTCTGCCAGTTCCCACGTAACCGTGTCATCGTTCACATAGATCCGGCGTAAATGCAGGCCTTCGAGGTCAGCAAATCTTTCCAGTAGCGGCGGCATCAGCCGGTGGATCATGTCCGCTGGCCCACTGAACGTTGCTTCGGCGATCAGATTGTCGGGATCCGGGCAACCTTCTCCCGTACAGACCACATTTCCACCATCGAGCGTCAGCGCGCCATGTTCGGTTTCAACGCGGAAGAACTCGCCGTCGAACGCCAGAAGCTCGCCTTCAATGACCCGCAAACCGTCCTTGGTCGTCAAGATGACCGGACCCGCGTACAGGTTGAAGCCCGACAGCAAGACGCAGGCGGTAAAGGGAAGAAGGCATCGGTTCATTGGCAGCCAGACGTTTTGTCAACGCCCGGCCAGTCTCATGTCCTGAAGCAGGTTTTTCAACTCCAGGACGTCTCCAATCCTGTCGCAGTCGGGAAGTGTGACCCGAACGTCAGTTTCGCTCAGTCCTCCCAGTGGCCCGGTCTGAAGCGCGATAGCCTTTGCCATACGACCACAGGTATCCTCGGTGACGTCCGCCTCGACGATCAGCTCTACGATACCCCGCAGCGGAGAATAGCCGGTCGGGAAGGTGTACACCTCGGCCGACCGGCCCGCACCATCGCCAAGATCGACCAGGAAACCTCCGGTGCCGCGCAGGGCGCGTGACGGCGTCTTGGAGGATCCGGCCCAGATGTGACCACTCTCGCCACGACGCGCGCCGAATTCGTAGGCGTTCATCTTCAGAATCCTGGGCCCCTCCCAGGTAAGTATCACGCGAGAAAACTCCAGTGCTTCCGGGACGGACATCGTCTCTCGCAAGATCCTGCGCCCGGTGTCGACGAGGATCTCCGAAGTGGTCGACAAGGCCGGCATCGCGGTCTCGACACGACCAAAGGCGTCCGTCTCCAGGTCGATCGAGAGTGCGCCCTGACGCAAGGTGACCACAGTTTCAGGATCGCAGGGTGCGAATAGACGGATATCCAACATCGCCGCGTCACGCAGTTTCAAGGACAGTTCCGGATCGCAACTGAACCCGAACGGGCTGAGCTGTGAGTCTTTCCAAAGTTGCGGCGGTGCGGCCTCGGGCCGTTGGACCTTGTCCGGCATCACCGGCGGCGCAAGAAGGATCGGCATCAGCGTCGCGGCGGGAGGAGTGGGCAACGGCTTGGGGTCCTGGCCTGATCGCAGGATCCGTGCCGCGTCAGGCATGTCTTCGACCGTCGCGAGGGGCGTTTGTGTCGCCAGGACACCCTGCATCAGGTATCCGGCCCCCATCGCTATGGCGAGAGCCGACACCGCGGTCAGCATCCGGCGCTTGCCGAACATCGATAAACTACTCATGTCTGCCTCCGACAGCCCGCTCATTTCGCGGCGGACCCGTAGACAGGACTATAGAGGCATTCGATCATGACCGGGAAATCCCGGCGAACGGGTCGGGATTTTCAACCAGGATGCGACGCACGCGCCACAGCGCGTCAGATCGCGCCGTGGCAGTGCTTGAACTTCTTGCCGGATCCGCAGGGGCACTGATCGTTTCGGCCCGGATTGCCCCAGGTCGCGGGATCGCTCTCGTCGAACCCCGCAGCGACAGCTTCGGGAGTCGGCGCCGGCGGCCCAGATGGAACCGTCGCAGCGGCAGGCGCCTGGGCCGGTTGCTGACGCGCCATCATCTGCTGCAACAGAGCCTGCTGCTCTTCCTCGGTCATCGGCCGGATCTGAGCGAGCTTCTCGGTCACTTCGCCGCGCAATCCATCCAGGAGGCTTTCGAACAACTGGAAGGATTCGGTCTTGTACTCGTTCACCGGATCGCGCTGTGCATAGGCGCGGAAACCGACGACCGACCTGAGATGTTCCAAGGTCAGGATGTGTTCGCGCCACTTGGTATCCATCGTCTGAAGCAGAATCTGCTTTTCGATGGACCGCATGTTCTCGACGCCGAATTGTTGGGCCTTGGTGGCCATGTACTCGTCTGACTTTTCGTACAGCCGCTCGCGAATTTCCTGGTCGTCCACACCTTCCTCGTCGCACCACTCGACCATTGGAACGGTGATACCGAGCGCCTTCTGGACAGCCTCCTTGAGCCCCTCGCTGTCCCACTGGTCGGCATAGGACTTGGGCGGAATGTAGGTGTCGACCAGATCGTCGATCACCTGATGGCGCATGTCCTGCACGATTTCCTCGACCTCGCCGGATTCCATGATCTCGCGACGTCCAGTTTCAGGAGCTGTTTGCGGATGTCGAAGTTGCGACCCTCGACTTTCGCCTGCGCGCGCTCCAGGGACTTGTTCACCCATGGGTGCTTGATCGCCTCGCCTTCCTGCATGCCAAGCGTCGACAGAACCTTGTCCAGACGTTCGGACCCGAAAATGCGCATCAGGTCGTCTTCCAGGCTCAGCGAGAACGAGGATCGGCCCGGGTCGCCCTGACGGCCGGAACGGCCGCGCAGCTG
>CAZRNL010000026.1:7425-8699 GCA_964601395.1 uncultured Silicimonas sp.
GGCTTTCATGCCGCTCGGTGCCCAGAACGAACAGCCCGCCCGCCGCAAGGACCTTTTCCTTGTCGTCCTTGTGATCGGCTTCGATCTTCGCGCGAATCTCATCGGGATTGGCGTTCGGATCTGCGGCCAAAGCCTCCATCACACGCATCTCGACGTTGCCGCCAAGCTGGATGTCGGTCCCGCGACCGGCCATGTTCGTTGCAATCGTGACCGCGCCTGGTTTCCCCGCATCCGCCACGATCTGCGCTTCCTGCTCATGCTGGCGCGCGTTGAGCACGTTGTGCGGCACCTCTTCCTTCTTCAACAGATCGGACAGGAACTCCGACCGTTCGATCGACGTGGTGCCGACCAGGACAGGCTTGCCCTTGGCGTGCGCTGCCTTGATCTCTTTCACGATCCCTTCGAACTTCTCGCGCGCCGTGCGATAGATCTGGTCATCCTCATCGGCACGGGCGACAGGCCTGTTCGTCGGAATCTCGACCACGCCAAGCCCATAGATCTCACCGAATTCCTCGGCTTCGGTCGAGGCCGTTCCGGTCATCCCGGCCAGCTTCTCGTACAGCCGGAAATAGTTCTGGAAGGTCACGCTGGCCAGCGTCACGTTTTCGGGCTGGATGCTGACGCCTTCCTTGGCTTCGATCGCCTGGTGCAAACCGTCCGACAGCCGCCGCCCGGCCATCATGCGACCGGTGAATTCGTCGATCAGGACAACCTCATCGTTACGGACGATGTAATCCTTGTCCTTGGTGAACAGCTTGTGCGCCCGAAGACCCTGGTTGATGTGATGCACCAGTGTCGTGGACTCGGGGTCATAAAGGTTCTGGCCTTCGGGCAGGTACCCAAGCGCGCGAAGCCGCACTTCGAGAAACTCGTTTCCCTCTTCGGTGTAAGTGACGTTCCGCGTCTTCTCGTCCAGCTTGAAGTGATCTTCCTGTACCTCCGGAATGATCAGGTCGATGGCGCGATAAAGCTCGGAGCGGTCCTGACTTGGACCCGAGATGATCAGCGGCGTCCGTGCCTCGTCGATCAGGATCGAGTCGACTTCGTCGACGATCGCAAAGAAATGGTCCCGCTGGTTCATTTCCGCCAGGCTGGATTTCATGTTGTCGCGCAGATAGTCGAAACCCAACTCGTTGTTGGTGGCATAGGTGATATCGGCCCCGTAGGCGCCCTTCTTCTCGGCCTCGGGTTGCTGCGGATAGACTGCGCCCGTCGTCATGCCAAGCTGTGCGAACACCTTGCCCATCCAGTCGGCGTCACGGCGCACGAGGTAG
>CAZRNL010000026.1:8709-13311 GCA_964601395.1 uncultured Silicimonas sp.
ACGGTAACGATATGCACGCCCTTGCCGGTCAGCGCGTTGAGATAAGCCGGAAAGGTCGCCACCAGGGTCTTGCCTTCGCCGGTCTTCATTTCGGCGATATTGCCCTGATGCATGAACATTCCGCCGATAAGCTGAACATCGAAGGCTCGCAGGCCAAGCGCGCGTCGCGCGCCTTCGCGGCAATTGGCAAAGGCCTCGGGCAGAACATCGTCCAGACTTTCGCCATTTGCGACGCGACCTCTGAGCTCTTCGGTCTTGGCGACAAGTCCTTCGTCCGTGAGCGCCTGAAACTCTGGCTCCAATGCGTTGATCTTCTCGACCATAGGCAGCATCGCCTTGACCTTCCGGTCATTGGCCGTACCGAAGACTTTCTTCGCAATCGTTCCGAATCCGAGCATAAAAACTGCCTTCTCGCGCTGGTCTGACAGGGTTGTGTGAGGGGATGCGCTTGCCCGTGCCTCTGGCCCGCCATAGAAGGGCAGGGCAAAAATGCCCCGTCCCATGTGCCAGCGATGTAAGGGCCGGGTTTGAGACTGTCAACGTCGCGGACCCTCGCGGCCACCAGAGAGGAAAAATAATGGCTTTCAGACAAGGTTTTTCAGCTGCCGTGGCAACTATCGGCCTGTTTCTGTCAGGTCCGGCTCATGCCGAGAACCATGTCTCGGCGGACACGATCGTCGCGACGGTGAACGGCACCGAGATCACGTTGGGCCATATGATCGTTCTGAAGCAGCGTCTTCCCGCGCAGTACCAGCAGATTCCGCCGGATGCGCTGTTCGAGGGTATTCTTGAGCAACTGGTCCAGCAAACCCTTCTGGGCGAGCAGGCCGAAGGGCTGTCGCGCGGATCGCAACTCGTTCTCGACAACGAATCCCGCTCGCTGCTGGCAGGCGAGGCGATCCAGAAGATTACCGATGGGGCCGTTACCGACGAGACGCTCCAGCAGGCATACGATGAAGCTTTCGCAGAGATGGCGCCTGAAACCGAGTACAACGCGTCTCATATCCTGGTAGCGACAGAAGACGAGGCGAAGGCCATCATCGCCGAACTTGAAAGCGGATCCGATTTCGCGACAGTGGCTCAGGAAAAATCGACCGGGCCGTCGGGGCCGGACGGTGGACAGCTTGGATGGTTCGGCAAAGGTGCCATGGTTGAGACCTTCGAAACCGCCGTCATTGCGATGGAGCCCGGAACGGTGTCCGCGCCCGTCCAGACCCAGTTCGGCTGGCATGTCATCCGGCTGAATGAAACCCGGATCAAAAGCGCGCCGGCCATGGAAGAGGTCCAGGCCGAACTTGCCGGCGTTCTGCGCCGGGCTGCCATAGAAGACAGGGTCAGCGAACTGACCCAAGGCGCGGAGATCACGCGCGTCGAGGCCGGAGAGATTGACCCGGCCATCCTGAACGACATCACGCTGATCACGGAATAGGTCATCATGGCAAAAACGCTTCCGGTTTCTCCTCTGGCACCAAAAGACGGATTTCCCGCGCTTCCGGTCATCGCCGGCGCGCGTTTTGCTGCGGTCGAAGCCGGTGTACGTTACAAGGGACGCGTCGACGTCATGCTGGCCGAACTCGCGCCTGGCACGACAATTGCCGGAACCTTCACGCGGTCCAGAACAAGATCCGCCGCCGTGCTCGACTGCCAGGCCAAGATCGGAGGCGACAGCACCCAAGGTGGGGCGATCCTCGTGAATTCCGGGAACGCCAATGCCTTTACCGGAATAGCTGGCGTAGAGGCCGTCGAGACGATCACTGCCGAGGTGTCCCGCCTGCTCGGTATTCCGCAAAGCCGTGTCTTTACGTCATCCACCGGCGTCATTGGCGAGCCGTTGCCGCATGACCGGATCAGCTCGGCCCTAGAGCGCCTTGGTGCGGAGTTGTCCGACAAGGCGATCGCGGCGGCAGCCCGCGCCATAATGACCACCGACACCTTCGCGAAGGGCTCAAGCCGGTCTGTCACCATTGACGGCAAAACAGTCTCTATTGCTGGGATTGCGAAGGGGTCCGGGATGATCCAGCCCGACATGGCGACGATGCTGGTCTATATCTTCACCGATGCGAGAATCGCATACGGGGATCTGCAACCGCTGGTCTCGGAAGCCTGCGACAGCTCATTCAACTGCATCACGGTCGACAGCGATACTTCGACTTCGGATACCCTGATCGTCGCCGCCACGGGTGCTTCCGGTGTCGATGTCGGCGGCAACGACGCCTTTGCGAAAGTGCTGAACGAGGTGATGGACGACCTGGCCAAGCAGGTTGTACGCGACGGCGAAGGCGCGACGAAGTTCGTGACCGTCGCCATTTCCGGCGCCGAAAGCCAATCCGACGCCCGGCTTGTGGCATTCTCCATTGCGAACTCGCCCCTGGTGAAGACCGCCGTGGCAGGCGAGGATCCGAACTGGGGCCGAGTGGTCATGGCGATCGGCAAAGCCGGAGCCGCGGCGGACAGGGATCGCATTTCGATCCGGTTCGGGGATGTAGAAGTGGCCCGCGACGGGAAAGTCGCACCGGGCTACAGCGAAGCTGACGCAGCCGCGCATATGAAGCAGGAAAACATCACTATTTCGGTGGATTTGGGCCTTGGTGACGGCAAGGCAACTGTTTTCACCTGTGATCTAACCGCGCAGTACATTGCTATAAACGCCGATTACCGATCCTGAAGATTCGGCTAAAGACACGCAAATGAAAATAGTGCTTGTCTCCGCCGTTGCCCTGATCGATCCGGAGGGACGTGTGCTTATCGCCCAGCGCCCGGAAGGGAAATCAATGGCTGGCCTATGGGAGTTTCCCGGCGGCAAGGTCGAGCCGGGCGAGACGCCCGAGGCAGCATTGATCCGCGAACTGCACGAGGAACTGGGGATCGAGACCTGGTCCTCGTGCCTCGCGCCGCTGACATTCGCCAGCCACAGCTACGCGGACTTTCACCTGGTCATGCCCTTGTTCGCGTGCCGGAAATGGAGCGGAACACCCGTCTCGCGAGAGAATCAGGCGTTGAAATGGGTGCTTCCCAACAAGCTGCGCGACTACCCGATGCCGCCTGCCGACGTACCGCTCATCGCAGTTTTGCGCGATTGGCTGTGAGTCAGTGAGCCCTCTGATGCTCAAATCGAGACAATGATCCAATATTCGCGTGCATTCTCCCATTCCATTGCATAAACCCTAACTTGCCGTTTTGGGGAGTTCGGCCAAATGTTAAGGACAATCTTTCTGGGAAGTTGCGTATCGGTGCAGGGTGTCTTTGTTCAGGCCTTCAATGACGGGCGAATTGCTGTACGGGTCGGATCGAGAATTTTCAGTGGATTTCCTGTCGCCTGATCGTTGAAGGATCAGGACCGACCAGCCGGCAGAACGCCGCCCTTTCAGGCGGCGTTTCGTTTTTCGGCGATCAGCTCAGCGACCGTTCGACCTCTTCGCGCTCGAAGATCTCGATCACATCGCCTTCCCGGATGTCTTCGTAGTTCTCGAATGCCATTCCGCATTCCTGACCCGACTGGACTTCCGAGACCTCGTCCTTGAAACGCTTCAGCGTCTTCAGGGTGCCTTCGTGGATCACGACATCGTCGCGCAAAAGCCGAACACCGGCGGACCGCCGTGCGACACCTTCGGTGACAAGACAACCGGCCACCTTGCCAACGCCGGAGACCTTGAAGACCTCCTTGATCGAGGCATAACCGATGAACTTCTCTCGAACTTCTGCCGACAGAAGCCCCGAAGCAGCCGCTTTGACGTCATCCACCAGGTCATAGATCACGCTGTAGTAGCGAATCTCGACGCCTTTCTGGTTGGCGCTGTTGCGAGCGGACGCGTTGGCCCGGACGTTGAAGCCGATGACCGGCGCGCCGGAGGCTTCGGCCAGGCCGACATCCGATTCCGTGATCGCACCCACACCATAGTGCAGCACGCGCACGCGGACTTCTTCGTTACCGATCTTCTCCATCGCCTGAACGATAGCTTCGGCCGATCCTTGAACGTCCGCCTTCACCACGATCGGCAATTCGGAAACGCTGGCGTCGTCCTTGGCCTTCTGCATCAGTTGTTCGAGTGTCGTTGCGGCACCTGCGGCGGCGCGCTTCTCTTTCGCAACGCTGGCGCGGTAATCTGCAATCTCGCGGGCCTGCGCTTCCGTTTCGACGACGTTCAGAACGTCGCCCGCTTCCGGCGTTCCGTTCAGACCAAGCACCTCGACCGGAACCGAAGGCCCGGCTTCCTTGACCCGCTCGCCCTTGTCGTTCTCCATGGCGCGCACCCGGCCCCACTGTTCGCCGACGACAAAGATGTCGCCCTGCCTCAGTGTGCCGTTCTGCACGAGAACGGTGGCGACTGGGCCACGGCCCACATCAAGCTGCGCTTCGATGACGGCACCAAGTGCGTTGCGGTCCGGGTTTGCCTTGAGTTCGAGGATTTCCGCTTGCAACGCGATGGCTTCGAGCAACTGATCGAGGCCCTTGCCCGTAATGGCCGAAACCTCGACGTCCTGCACTTCTCCGGACATCTCTTCGACAACGACTTCATGTTGCAGGAGATCGGTTCGGACCTTCTGCGGGTTCGCAGCCGGTCTGTCGACCTTGTTGATCGCCACGATCATCGGCACCTTGGC
>CAZRNL010000026.1:13321-16476 GCA_964601395.1 uncultured Silicimonas sp.
CGTGGTTGATCGCTTCAACCGTTTGCGGCATCACGGCATCATCGGCCGCGACCACAAGAACCACGATATCCGTCACCTGGGCACCGCGCGCACGCATCGCCGTGAAGGCCGCGTGGCCCGGTGTGTCGAGGAAGGTCAGGGCCTGGCCTGTTTCCGTGGTCACCTGATAGGCGCCGATGTGCTGCGTGATCCCGCCCGCTTCGCCGGAAACGACCTTGGACTTCCTGATCGCATCAAGAAGCGAGGTCTTGCCGTGATCGACGTGTCCCATGACCGTGATCACAGGTGGACGCGACCTCAGGTCTTCCGGACGATCTTCGATGGTATCGATGACGTCTTCGACATCCGAATCCGACACGCGCTGCACCTTGTGGCCGAACTCTTCGATGATCAACTCGGCGGTATCCGCGTCGATCGTCTGATTCTGAGTAGCCATGATTCCGCTTTGCATCAGCGACTTGACGACGTCCGATACACGCTCGGACATACGGTTCGCCAGTTCGCTGACCATGATGGCTTCGGGAAGCTGGACAGTTCGCATGACCTTCTCGCGGTCCTGTTGACCACCCATCGCCTTTTGCCGCGCACGCTCCTGCTTGCGCTTCATTGCGGCGAGGGACTTCTGCCGACCGCCTTCGCCACCGGCGAGAGCCTGGTTCAACGTCAGTTTGCCTGCACGACGTCCTGCGTCGTCTCGCACAACCTTGGCACCACGAGCGTCCTTGCGGTCGTCGCGGTCATCACGCTCGCGTGGTTTTGGCGCGGGCTTGGGCGCGGGACGGGCCGGCGCGGCTTCATCTATGGCGGCCGGCGGCGGAACAGCGGCAGCCGCGGCTTTTGCGGCATCGGCCTCGCGCAGCTTGCGCTCTTCTTCCTCGGCCTTGGCACGAGCCTTCTCTTCGCGCTCGCGCTCTTCCTGTTCCTTGGCCTCAGCCTCGGCACGGCGGCGCTCACGATCCTCGGCACGCTCGCGCTCTTCGGTCGCGCGGCGAACGTCTTCCTCGGCCTCGCGGGATTTCGCAGCGGCCAGAGCCTTCATGCGACGCTCAAGTTCGGCGTCTGAAATCCCGGCAGGACGGTTCGAAGGATCGGTCGCCGGTGACTGTGAACCAGCGCCAGAGGCTTTGGCTCCGGCAGCACCGGGTTTCGGCACGACGACGCGTTTGCGCTTTGTCTCAACCACAACGCTCTTGGTCCGGCCGTGGCTGAAGCTTTGCTTCACCTGGCCGGGGCCGCGCCCGCGCAGTCCGAGTGTCTTTTTGCCGTCACTATCGCTCATATGGTCTTCTTTACCTTTCCGATGGTGTCACCACCGTCCAATTCGCGAACGCCAGATAGCCGAATGGCGTCCTCTCTGATCCGTTCAGTGAGTCCGCCAAAACCGAGCGCCGCATGTATCACACGTTCACGTCCGAAGGACAAACCCAATTCTGAGGCCGTCAGAACCTCGAAAAACGAGCCCCTTCCACCCGGGGCATATAGCTTCGATTTGCCCCTTTCAGAGCCGTCTGTCGCCTGGAACAGGATGCGAGCCTCTTCGCGTCCCAGCCAGTCTTTCACCTTCTCGTAACCGGCAATCGCGCGACCCGCCTTGCGAGCCATCGAGATGCCGTCGATCAAGCGCTTGGCAAGCGCTGCCTCGACATCCTGTACCAGGGTATCGGGCACCCGCACCTGTTCCTTCGCGGCACGGGCAAATAGTCCCTTCTTGACCGCCAGTTCAAGTGCTTCTCGCTCTGCTGCTACCCAGATGCCTCTTCCTGGCAACTTTTCAAGGATATCCGGCACAATTACGCCATCCGGTGCCACGGCAAACCGGATCAATCCGCGTTTCGGCTGGACCTCCCCTGTCGCTATGCAGCGGCGTTCAGGATCGTCGCGCGTTTTTTCCCTGCCTCCGCGGCTCAAGGGTCGATACCGAGGCCATCAGGCCTCGGTCTCCTCTTCGGTTTCGTCTTCCTCGTCGGTTTCGCTGTGCATCTCGGCGGGATCGACCCAGCCAAGCTGGATACGTGCCGTCATTACGAGATGCTGGGCTTCCTCGAGAGACATGTCGAATTTTTCGAGCACGCCGTCGTCCTTCACGCGCGCACCATCCACCGTGGTCCAGCCACCGGCCAGCTCCCAGTCCGCACAGGTCGCGAAGTCTTCCAGAGTCTTTACGCCGTCCTCGGCCAGCGCCTCGATCATCTGAGGTGTCAGACCCTCGAACTCGAACAGGCTGTCCTCGGCGCCCAACTCGCGGGCATGAGCCTCGGCCTTCTTGTTCTGCTCTTCCAGATAGTCGCGGGCGCGCGCCTGAAGCTCTTCGGCCGTGCTTTCGTCGACACCATCGATTACGAGAAGTTCGTCGCGCTCGACGTAGGCCACTTCCTCAAGATTGGTGAATCCTTCGGACACTAGAAGTTGGGCGAAGAACTCGTCCAGATCCAGCGTATCCATGAACAGTTGGGTCCGCTCTTCGAATTCCTTCTGGCGGCGCTGGCTTTCTTCTTCCTCAGTCATGATGTCGATATCGAGACCCGTAAGCTGCGACGCCAGACGGACGTTCTGGCCACGCCGACCGATCGCCAGCGAAAGCTGCTCTTCCGGAACCACGACCTCGATCTTGCCGGCGTCCTCGTCCAAAACGACCTTGCTGACCTCGGCCGGTTGCAGCGCGTTGACCAGGAAGGTCGGCGCGTCTTCGTTCCAAGGAATGATGTCGATCTTCTCACCCTGAAGTTCGTTCACGACGGCCTGAACCCGGCTGCCGCGCATGCCGACGCAGGCACCGACAGGATCAATGGAGCTGTCATAGCTGATAACGGCAATCTTGGCCCGGCTGCCCGGATCGCGCGCGACGGCCTTGATCTCGATGATGCCGTCGTAGATCTCGGGCACTTCCATCTTGAACAGTTCCGCCATGAACTGCGGATCGGTACGGCTGAGGAAGATCTGCGGGCCGCGCACTTCGCGCCGCACATCCTTGATGTAGCAACGGATCCGGTCGCCTGGACGATACGACTCGCGACCGATCTTCTCGTTCCGGCGCAACACGCCTTCGCCACGGCCGATGTCGACGATGACGTTGCCGTACTCCTCGCGCTTGACCTGACCGTTGATGATCGTTCCGGCACGATCCTTGAATTCCTCGTACTGACGGTCCCGCTCGG